>NZ_JANX01000257.1 GCF_000767795.1 Inquilinus limosus MP06
CGACCCGGACACCCGCACGCCCGCCTTCCGCCTGCCGCCGCTGGCCTGCGACGCGCATTGCCACATCTTCGGGCCGGGCGACCGCTACCCCTACGCGCCGGACCGGTCCTACACCCCGCCCGACGCGCCGCTGGAGATGTTCGCGGCGCTGCACGCCAGGCTCGGCGTCGGGCGCGCGGTGATCGTCAACGCCAGCGTGCACGGCACCGACAACCGCGTTGCGCTGGACGCCATCGCCCAGAGCGAGGGCCGCTACCGCGCCGTGGCCAATCTCGACGGCACGATCACCGAGAAGGGCATCGAGGCACTGCATGACGGCGGCTTCCGCGGCTGCCGCTTCAACTTCGTCCGCCATCTCGGCGGCGTGCCGGACATGAAGGTCTTCGACCGCATCGTGGCGATGGTCGCGGCCCATGGCTGGCATATCGACCTGCATTTCGACGCCGTCGACCTGCCGGACTACGCGGCGATGCTGCGGCGCCTGCCGGTGCCCTACACCATCGACCATATGGGCCGCGTCCTGGCGTCGGACGGGCTGAAGCAGCGGCCCTTCGAGACCCTGCTGGCCCTTCTCCGCAACGACGAGAAGTGCTGGGTCAAGATCTCCGGCGCCGAGCGGGTGTCGACCGCCGGGCCGCCCTTCCGCGACGCCGCGCCCTTCGCCCGCGCCCTGGTCGAGGCCGCGCCCGACCGGATCATCTGGGGCACCGACTGGCCGCATCCGAATGTCCGGGTCATGCCGAACGATGGCGACCTGGTCGACCTGATCCCGCTCTTCGCGCCGGAGCCGGAGCTGCAGCACCGGATCCTGGTCGCCAACCCGGCGCGGCTGTTCGACTTCGACTGAACCAACAACAACCGAAGGGAGAGGCCCATGTCCAGCATCGGGATGACGCAGGCGAAGCCGAAGGGCTTCGCCGCGAAACGCTGGCTCGGCCCGCTCTGGGCCCAGGTGCTGGTCGCCATGGCGGTCGGCATCGCGCTCGGCCATTTCTATCCGACGCTCGGCGTGCGGATGCAGCCCTTCGGCGACGCCTTCATCAAGGCGATCCGCATGCTGATCGCGCCGATCATCTTCTGCACCGTGATCCACGGCATCGCCCGGATGGCGGACATGGCGCGGGTCGGCCGCGTCGCCCTCAAGGCCATCGTGTATTTCGAGCTGGTCACCACCGTCGCCCTGGCCATCGGGCTGATCGCGGTCAATCTGCTGCAGCCCGGCGTCGGCATGAATGTCGACCTGCGCAGCGTCGACACCTCCGCCGCCCAGCCCTATCTGGCGCAGACCCAGCATGCCGACACCGTCAGCTTCCTGATGGGCATCCTGCCCAACTCCTTCATCGGCGCCTTCGCCGAGGGCAATGTGCTGCAGGTGCTGCTGCTGTCCGTGCTGTGCGGCGTGGCCCTGACCTGGATGGGCGAGCGCGGCAGGCCGCTGGTCGAGCTGACGGACACGGTCTCGCAGATGCTGTTCCGGATCGTCGGCATCGTCATGTGGCTGGCGCCGATCGGGGCCTTCGGCGCCATCGCCTTCACCGTCGGGAAGTTCGGCTTCGGGTCGCTGCTGTCGCTCGGCAAGCTGCTGGGCGGCTTCTACCTGACCTGCCTGGTCTTCGTGTTCTGCGTGCTGGGGCCGATCGCCCGGATCTGCGGCTTCAGCCTGCTGAAGCTGCTGCGCTACATCCGCGAGGAGCTGCTGATCGTCTTCGCCACCACCTCGTCGGAGACGGTGCTGCCGCGCATGCTGACCAAGCTGCGCCACGCCGGCTGCGACGAGGGCGTGGTCGGCCTGGTGATCCCGACCGGCTACTCCTTCAACCTGGACGGCACCTGCCTGTACTTGGCGACGGCCGCGGTGTTCCTGGCGCAGGCCACCAACACGCCGCTCGACATCTGGCAGCAGCTCGGCCTGCTCGGCGTGCTGCTGCTGACCTCGAAGGGCGCGGCCGGCATCGCCGGCGCCGCCTTCGTCGTGCTGGCCGCCACCCTCGCCTCCGCCGGCACCATCCCGGTGGCCAGCGTCGCCCTGATCCTCGGCATCCACCGGCTGATGTCCGAGGGGCTGACGCCGACCAACCTGGTCGGCAACGCGGTCGCCACCATCGTGGTGGCGAAGTGGGAGAATGCGCTGGACCGCGACCGCCTCAGACGCGTGCTGGATGGCGAGGACGTGCCGCCGCTGCCCTGACGGCGGCGTCATGCCGCACATCCGACGGGACCGGCCGGACCGAACGTGTGGGAGCGTGTCGCCGCCTCCGGGAGTCGCGGGCGGCCTCAACGAAGGGGGAGCGCTTCATGACCCGTCTCACCGCCAAGGACTTCCAGCCCGAGCTGCTGGAGCTCTACGACTATTACGTCCACGGAAAGATCACCAAGCGCGAGTTCCTGGACCGCGCCGGCAAGTTCGCCGTGGCGGGGCTGACCGCGGCGTCGATCCTGGCGTCGCTGAGCCCGAACTACGCGATGGCGCAGCAGGTGGAGTTCACCGACCCCGATATCGTCGCGAAATACATCACCTACACGTCGCCCAAGGGCAATGGCGAGGTGCGCGGCTATCTGGTGCGCCCGGCCAAGGCCGCCGGCAAGGTGCCGGGCGTGGTGGTGGTGCACGAGAATCGCGGCCTGAACCCCTATATCGAGGATGTGGCCCGCCGCGTGGCCAAGGCCGGCTTCATCGCCCTGGCGCCGGACGGGCTGACCTCGGTCGGCGGCTATCCCGGCAATGACGACGAAGGCCGCGAGCTGCAGCAGAAGGTCGACCCGGCCAAGCTGATGAACGATTTCTTCGCCGCGGTCGAGTTCCTGATGCAGAGCGACCTGACCACCGGCAAGGTCGGCATCACCGGCTTCTGCTACGGCGGCGGCGTCGCCAACGCCGCGGCCGTGGCCTATCCGGAGCTGGCCGCCGCCGTGCCGTTCTACGGCCGCCAGCCGAAGGCGGAGGACGTGCCGCGGATCAAGGCGCCGCTGCTGCTGCACTATGCCGAGCTGGACATCGGCATCAACCAAGGCTGGCCCGCCTATGAGGCCGCGCTGAAGGCATCGGACAAGACCTACGAGGCCTATATCTATCCGGGCGTGAACCACGGCTTCCACAACGATTCCACGCCCCGCTACGACGAGGCGGCAGCCAAGCTGGCCTGGGACCGGACGATCGCCTGGTTCAAGCGCTACCTGGCCTGAGACCTTCCCGGGACGCCCGGTTCGTCCCTGCCGTCATTGCGAGGAGGCGAAGCCGACGAAGCAATCCGGGGCCACGCCAAACAGCCCTGGATTGCTTCGCTGCGCTCGCGATGACGGGGAGCTCTGAATGGTTTCACTGAAATTGGCCCTATCATGAATCATTCTCATTGATCGGAACTGCGACCTGGCCGAGAGTCCCGTGCCCATCAGTGCGGGACTCCCGGATGCGGATCGACTTTCTTGGCCTCGAGGCTTTTCTCAGCATCGCCAACTGGGGCAGCTTCCACCGTGCCGCCGGGCATCTGAACCTGTCGCAGACGGCGCTGAGCCACCGGCTGAAGAAGCTGGAGGAGGATCTTGGCGTCAAGCTGGTGGCCCGCAGCACGCGGCGCCTGTCGCTGACCCCGGCCGGGCTGGAGCTGCTGCCGACGGCGCAGAAGCTGATCGACGACCTGTCGACCTCGCTCGACACGCTGCGCCGCCAGGGCCGCGAGCAGCAGGAGCGCATCGCCATCGGCTGCCTGCCGACCATCGCCATCCACCATCTGCCGCAGGTGCTGGCGGAGTTCCAGGCGGCCCATCCGCAGCTGGCCGTGCGCGTCTACGACAATTCGGTCAGCGAGCTGGTCGACCGCGTGCGGACGGGCGAGGCCGAGTTCGCCGTCACCATCGTCTCGGCCAACCGCTGGGACCTCGACATCATCCCGCTCATAAAGGAGCCGTTCGTCCTGGTCTGCCCGGAGGGGCACCCCCTGGCCGGGCGGGACACCGTGGACTGGCAGGATCTGGCCGGCGTGCCGCTGATCCGCATCAGCGCCCAGACCGGCAACCGGCTGCTGATCGATGACGCGCTGGCGAGCCGGCGCGAGATGATGACCTGGCGCAACGAGGTGCAGCATGTCGCGACCGCCATCGGCATGGTGGCGGCGGGGGTGGGCTGCACCGTGGTGCCGAAGCTGGGCGTCAGCACCGTCCGCGTCTCCGGCGTCGCCGTGGTGGCGCTGCGCAACCCGAGCGTGACCCGCACCCTGGGCATCATCACCCGGCGCGAGCACCCGCTCTCCCCCGCGGCGGAGACGCTGGCCCGGATGGTCCAGAGCCACTTCCGCCTGCTGTCGCGGCGCGACGAGGGGGCACCGGATTAAGACGGCATTGCTGCATCGGATCGTCGGATCCTGCCGTTACTTTCATTTGTTTCACCTGCCTGCCCTGGATAGCGTGCGCGAATGATGGAGACGCACCGGGAGGACGGAATGCAGGGCGGCATCCGCTGCATGCTGATGCGGGGCGGGACTTCGAAGGGCGCCTACTTCCTCGCCTCCGACCTTCCTGCCGGCACCGCCGCGCGCGACCGGCTGCTGCTGTCGCTGCTCGGCTCGCCCGACCCGCGCCAGATCGACGGGCTGGGCGGCGCGCATCCGCTGACCAGCAAGGTCGCCATCGTCTCGCCCGCCGCCGATCCCGCCTGCGACATCGACTTCCTGTTCTGCCAGGTCGGCGTCGACAAGCCGGTGGTCGACACCACGCCGAACTGCGGCAACATCCTGGCCGGGGTCGCCCCCTTCGCCATCGAGCGCGGCCTGGTGGCGGCGCGCGATCCCGAGACCCGGGTGCGGGTGCGCACGGTCAACACCGGCACGGTGGCGGAGCTGACGGTGCGGACGCCCGGGGGCCGGGTGACCTATGCCGGCGACGTCCGGATCGACGGCGTGCCGGGCACGGCCGCCCCGGTCACCGTCGATTTCCTCGACGCCGCCGGGTCTGTCTGCGGGGCGCTGCTGCCGACGGGCAACCCGGTCGACACCGTGGCCGGGGTCGAGGCGACGCTGATCGACAACGGCATGCCGGTGATCGTCCTGGCGGCTTTCGCCGTCGGCCGCACCGGGTATGAGCCGCGGGACGCGCTGGACCAGGACACCGGGCTGAAGGCGCGGCTGGAGGAGATCCGGCGCGCCGCGGGGCCGCTGATGAATCTCGGCGACGTGGCCGGCAAGGTGGTGCCGAAGATCGCGCTGGTGGCGCCGCCCCAGGCCGGCGGCAGCCTGTGCACCCGCAGCTTCATCCCGCATGAATGCCACGCCTCGATCGGCGTCTTCGCCGCGGTCACCGTCGCCACCGCCTGCGTGCTGCCGGGGTCGCCCGCAGCGCGGGTGGCGCGGGTCCCCGACGGCCGCGACAAGAGCTTCAGCATCGAGCACCCGACCGGCGAGTTCACCGTGCGCATCGCCGTCGGCGGCACGGCGGAGCGGCCGGTGATCGAGCGGGCGGGCCTGCTCCGCACCGCCCGCGCCCTGTTCGACGGCATCGCCTTTCCCCATGAGACGGCCCTGCCGGCCGCCTGAGCATCGAGAGCACTTATGACAGCACAAGGCAAATCCGGGCTGGTGATCACCGCCCATCCGGGCGACTTCGTCTGGCGCGCCGGCGGGGCCATCGCCCTGCACGCGCGCAAGGGCTACCGCATGAAGATCGCCTGCCTGTCCTATGGCGAGCGCGGCGAGAGCCAATGGGCCTGGAAGGCCGCGGGCGTGCGGCTGGAGGACGTCAAGGCGCAGCGCCGCGAGGAGGCGGCGAAGGCCGCCGCGATCCTGGGCGCGGAGATCGAGTTCTTCGACGCCGGCGACTATCCGCTGAAGGTCACGGAGGCGGTCCTCGACCGGCTGGTCGACATCTATCGCGAGGAGAAGCCGGCCTTCGTGCTGACCCATGCGCTGGAGGACCCGTATAATTTCGACCATCCGGTCGCGGCCCATGCGGCGCAGGAGGCGCGAGTGATCGCCCAGGCCGCCGGCCACAAGCCCGACCCGTCGCGCAGCTACGCCGCCCCGCCGGTGTTCCTGTTCGAGCCGCACCAGCCGGAGCAGTGCAACTTCAAGCCGCAGGTGATCTTGAACATCGACGAGGTGTGGGAGACCAAGTTCCAGGCCTTCCAGGTGCTGGCGGCGCAGAAGCATCTCTGGGACTACTACACCCGCGTGGCCCTGAATCGCGGCGTGCAGGGCGGCCGCAACTCGGGCCGGCCGATGACCTATGGTGAGGCCTATCAGCGCCTGTTCCCCGACGCCGTGGAGGTGCTGGCATGAAGCCCGTCGTCGTCCGCAACATCCGCCGGGTCGAGCCCGACATCGCCCGGCGCCTGGCCGCCTGCGGCGTGTCGACCGTGCACGAGGCCATGGGCCGTCTGGGCCTGCTGAAGACCTATATGCGCCCGGTCTGGCCCGGCGCCGCCATCGCCGGCAGCGCCGTCACCGTGCTGGCCCAGCCCGGCGACAACTGGATGCTGCATGTGGCGGTGGAGCAGTGCCGGCCCGGCGACGTGCTGGTGGTGGCCTGCACCACCGACAACACCGACGGCATGTTCGGCGAGCTGCTGGCGACATCGGTCCAGGCCCGCGGCGTGCTGGGGCTGGTGATCGACGCCGGCTGCCGCGACGTGAAGGCGCTGGCGGAGATGCGCTTCCCGGTCTGGTCGCGCGCGATCTCGGCCAAGGGCACGGTCAAGGCGACGCTGGGCAGCGTCAACGTGCCGGTGGTCTGCGCCGGCGCCCAAATCATGCCGGGCGACGCCATCGTCGCCGATGATGACGGGGTGGTGGTGGTGCCTCGTGCCCAGGCTGCCGAGGTCGCGGCGCTGGCCGAGAAGCGGGTCGCCAATGAGGAGGAGAAGCGGGCCCGGCTGGCGGCCGGCGAGCTCGGCCTCGACATGTACAGGATGCGGGAGGCTCTGGCCGCGGCCGGGCTGACCTATGTCGACGAGCTGCCGGACTGAGCGGCCGATGGCTCCCGAACCCAATCTCGACGTCGCGCATCTCGGCCATGTCGAGATCCTGAGCCCGGTGCCGGAGAAGAGCCTCGACTTCTTCGTCCAGGTGCTGGGCATGACGGTGAGCGGCGAGAAGGGCGACTCCGTCTATCTGCGCGGCTGGGACGACTACGAGCGCTATTCCCTTGTGCTGACCGGATCGAGGACCTCGGGGCTCGGCCACGCCGCCTTCCGCACCCGCAGCCCGCAGGCGCTGGAGCGGCGGGTCGCCGCCCTGCGCGGCTCCGGCCACGAGATCGGCTGGATCGAGGACGAGCTGGGCCACGGCCCGGCCTTTCGCTGCCGCGACCCGGACGGCCATGTCGTCGAGCTGTATTACGAGACCGAGTGGTACCGGGCGCCGGCGGAGCTGAAGCCGGCGCTGAAGAACCAGGCCCAGCGCTTTCCGGCCCGCGGCGTCAACGTCCGCCGCCTCGACCACTTCAACGGCCTGGCCGCGGATGTGAAGGCCAACCGGGTCTTCTTCGAGACCTATCTCGGCGCCCGGCTGACCGAGCAGATCGTGCTGGACGACGGCACCGAGGCCGGGATGTGGCTGACCTTCACCAACAAGAGCTACGACTTCGCCTATACCAGGGACCACACCGGGGCGAAGGGCCGCTTCCACCACGTCACCTATGCGCTGGATTCGCGCGAGGACATCCTGCGGGCGGCCGACATCTTCCTGGAGCACGGCGTCTTCATCGAGACCGGGCCGCACAAGCACGCGGTGCAGCAGACCTTCTTCCTCTATGTCTACGAGCCCGGCGGCAACCGCGTCGAGGTGGCGAATGCCGGCGCCCGCCTGGTGCTGGCCCCCGACTGGCAGCCGATCGTGTGGACCGAGGCGGAGCGGCGGAAGGGCCAGGCCTGGGGCTTGAAGACGATCGAATCCTTCCACACGCACGGAACGCCGCCAGCCGCGCCCGGCTGACGGCGCTCCGCTGTGACGGGGCTACAGCAGCCCCGGCACCACCAGCGCCAGCCAGGCCAGCAGCGGCCCGACCAGCACCACGATCCCGCTGTAGATCAGCATCTGCCGGAAGAAGGCGTCGCGGTCGATGCCATGCGCGTTGGCCACCACCAGCGCGCCATTGGTCGAGAACGGGCTGACATCGACGATGGTGGTCGAGATCGCGATCGCCGCCACCATGCCCGGCACGCCGAGATGGCCCTGCATCAGCAGCGGCACGGCCAGCGGGATGGTGGCGCCCAGCACCGCGACCGAGGAGGCGAAGGCCGAGACCACGCCGGCGACGTAGCACAGCAGCAGCGCGCCCAGGAGCGGCGCCGCCATGGTCGAGACGCCGCCGCCGACATAGTCGACCGCGCCGGCCTTCTGCAGCACGCCGATATAGGTGATGACGCCGCCGATCAAGAGCACTGTCGACCAGCTGATCTTGTCGACCGCGCCCTTCTGCCCGCGGGGGCAGACCAGGGCCAGGACCACGGCGACGCTCATCGCCACGAGGCCGACATTCAGCTCGAAGGCCAGCGAGGCGACGGCCAGCACCACCAGCCC
>NZ_JANX01000258.1 GCF_000767795.1 Inquilinus limosus MP06
GGCGCTGTCCGGCAGCGGCATCGAGGCGGCGGGCGGCGCAGAGGCGGTGGTGGAAGCGGCGGCCCGGCCGGCGGAATGGGTGATGGGCGCGATTGTCGGCGCCGCCGGCCTGCGGCCGATCCTGACCGCGATCCGGCGCGGCGCCATGGTCGCCTTCGCCAACAAGGAGTGCCTGGTCTGCGCCGGCGAGCTGATGATGGCCGAGGTGCGGCAGCACGGCGCCACGCTGCTACCGGTGGACAGCGAGCACAACGCCATCTTCCAGGTGTTCCAGCCGGGCGCCAAGGTCCGCCGGCTGATCCTGACCGCCTCGGGCGGGCCGTTCCGGGAATGGAGCCGCGAGCAGATGGCGGCGGCAACGCCGGCCCAGGCGGTGGCGCATCCGAACTGGAGCATGGGCGCGAAGATCTCGGTCGACAGCGCCACCCTGATGAACAAGGGGCTGGAGCTGATCGAGGCGTCGCATCTCTTCGCCATGCCGGAGGACAAGATCGAGATCGTGGTCCATCCGCAATCGGTGATCCACAGCCTGGTCGACTATGCCGACGGATCGGTGCTGGCGCAGCTCGGCGTGCCCGACATGCGGGTGCCGATCGCCTATACCCTGGCCTGGCCGGAGCGGATGGAGACGCCCTGCGCCGCGCTCGACCTGGCAAAGATCGCCCGGCTCGATTTCCGGCCGCCGGATCCGGAGCGCTTCCCGGCGCTGCGGCTGACCCGCGAGTGCCTGCGGCAAGGCGGCTCGGCCGCCACCGTACTGAACGCCGCCAATGAGGTGGCCGTGGCGGCCTTCCTCGAGGGCCGGATCGGCTTCCTCGACATCGAGCGGATCGTCGAGGCCACCCTTGCCATGATTCCGGCACAAGCTATGGCGACTCTGGACGAGGTGTTCGCCATCGACGCCGAGGCGCGACGGCACGCCGCTGCGCTTTGAAATCGCGGGCGAGCGGGCCTACATAGGCCCTCTGGCCGAGAGGACCCTATGACGCTGTTCACCTATCTGATCCCGTTCCTGGTCGTGCTGACCGTCCTCGTCTTCGTGCACGAGTTCGGCCACTACTGGGTCGCGCGCCGCAACGGGGTCCGGGTCGAGACCTTCTCGATCGGCTTCGGGCCGGAGCTGTTCGGCTTCAACGACCGGCACGGCACCCGCTGGAAGTTCAGCATCGTCCCGCTCGGCGGCTATGTGAAGATGTTCGGCGACGCCGATGCGGCCTCGACCCCGTCCACCACGGCCCTAGACGGGATGTCCGAGGATCAGCGGGCGGTGTCGTTCCACCACAAGCGGGTGGGGCAGCGCGCGGCCATCGCCGCGGCCGGGCCGGTCGCCAACTTCCTGTTCTCGATTGTCGCCCTGTTCTTCCTGTTCCTGATCGGCGGCCATCCCTTCCCGCCGGCGGTGGTGGGTCAGGTGTCGCCGGGCGGCGCCGCGGCCGAGGCGGGGATCCAGTCGGGGGACCGGATCGCCAGCATCGACGGCACCGCGGTCGACCGTTTCGCCGAGCTCGGCGAGGCGGTCCGCAACAGCGGCGGCAAGAGCGTGACGCTCGGCATCGACCGCGGCGGCCAGACGCTGAGCTTCGCCCTGACGCCGCGGCAGGAGACGGTGCCGACGACCGATGGCGGCAGCGCCACCATCTGGCGTCTCGGCATCGCCGCCGACACCGGGCCCTACGGCGTGGCCGAGGCGGCGCGGATGTCGGTCACCGAAAGCTGGGCGATCGTGTCGATGACCGCCCAGGCCCTCGGGCAGATGATGTCCGGCCAGCGCGGCACCGAGGATCTCGGCGGCCCGATCCGGATTGCCCAGATGTCGGGCGAGGTCTATCAGGTCGGCATCGTGGCGCTGCTCTGGTTCATGGCGATCCTGTCGATCAATCTCGGCCTGATCAACCTGGTGCCGATCCCGATGCTCGACGGCGGCCACCTGCTGTTCTGCGCGATCGAGGCCGTCCGCGGCCGTCCGCTGGGCGCCCGCGCCCAAGAATACGGTTTCCGCCTAGGGCTTGCTTTGGTATTAACCCTGATGCTCTTCGCGACCTGGAACGACCTGGTCCAACTCAAGGTAGTGGCCTTTTTCAAAGGCTTGGTGTCCTGAGCCGGGACGTGTTACCGGATCACGGCGGCTGTGACTCGCCGCGATCCGCAGCCGCTGGCAGTGGGGGCGGCGGTCGTTCGTCAAACCTCTCGTGCCCGATCGGTCGGGGGCGAGAGGGATGGGTGTGAGTTTGAGGGGAAAGCAGAAACCGATGTCGACCGTGACCTCCCGACTCTGGCTCGCGGCCGTGGCGGCTGTTGCTCTTGGGACCGCGCCCATGGCGGCGCCGGCACAGACCCGCGGTGGCGGCGGAACCATCGCCGACGTCAAGGTCGAGGGTTCGCAGCGGATCGAGCCCGCCACGGTGATCTCCTACATGGCGCTGAAGCCGGGCGACGAGTACAGCGACCGCGCCGTGGACGAATCCGTCAAGAGCCTGTTCGCCACCGGCCTGTTCGCCAATGTCCAGATCCGGCGCCAGGGCTCCAGCCTGGTGGTGACGGTCGAAGAGAATCCGATCATCAACCAGATCGCGTTCGAGGGTAACGACCGCTTCGACGACACCAAGCTGACGGCCGAGATCGAGGAGCGCCCGCGGCAGGTCTACACCCGGACCAAGGCCCAGAGCGACGCAGACCGCATCCAGCAGCTGTATCGCCGCAGCGGCCGCTTCGCCGTCGCGGTCGAGCCGAAGATCATCAAGCTCGACCAGAACCGCGTGAACCTGGTGTTCGAGATCCGCGAGGGCGACCTCGCCAAGATCGAGCGGATCAATTTCGTCGGCAACCGCGCCTTCTCCAACAGCGACCTGCGCGATGAGATCCTGACCAAGGAGACCGAGTGGTGGAACATCCTCGCCTCCAACGACACCTATGACCCGGACCGCCTGGCGGTCGACCAGGAGATGCTGCGCCGCTTCTACCTGAACCGCGGCTATGCCGATTTTCGCGTGGTCTCGGCGGTGTCGGAGCTGGCGCCGGACGGCGAGGGTTTCTTCATCACCTTCACGGTCGACGAGGGCGAGCGCTACAAGTTCGGCAAGATCGACGTTAACAGCGCCCTGCCGGGCGTGACGCCGGAGGAGCTGAAGACCGTCATCGTCACCAATGAGGGCGACTGGTACTCCAGCAAGTCGGTCGAGGACACGATCCAGGCCCTGACCACCTATCTGGGCGACCGGCAATACGCCTTCGTCGACATCCAGCCCTCGGTGCAGCGCAACCGCGACGAGCGGCTGATCGCGATCACGTACGAGATCTCGGAAGGCCCGCGCGTCTTCGTCGAGCGCATCGACATCAGCGGCAATGTCCGCACCGCCGACGAGGTGATCCGCCGCGAGTTCGAGCTGGCCGAAGGTGACCCGTTCAACGCCTCGCGCCTGAAGAAGTCCGAGACCAACATCCGCAACCTCGGCTTCTTCAGCAAGGTCGACATCAAGCCGACCCCGGGCACGGCGCCGGACCAGACGGTGATCCAGGCGGCGGTGACCGAGCAGTCGACCGGTGAACTGCAGCTGGGTGTCGGCTACTCGACCAGCGACGGTCCGCTGGGCAACGTCACGGTCCGCGAGCGCAACCTGCTCGGCCGCGGCCAGGACCTGCGGCTGTCGACCTCGCTCAGCGGCGTGTCGTCCGAAATCGACCTGAGCTTCACCGAGCCGTACTTCATGGGCCGCAACCTCGCGGCCGGCTTCGACCTGTTCCGCACCACGCGCGACAATCAGAGCTTCAGCTCCTACAACGAGACCAACACCGGTTTCGCGCTGCGCATGGGTTATCCGCTGAGCGAGAACCTGCGGCAGACGCTGCGCTACCGCCTGAACTACCGGCAGGTCTCGGACGTCAGCGACGACGCCTCGCGCTTCATCCGCGAGCAGGAGGGCAACACCCTGTCCTCCGCGGTGCAGCAGTCCCTGACCTATGACCGGCTGGACAGCCGCATCAACCCGACCGACGGCTACCGGATCACGCTGTCGAACGAAATCGCCGGTCTCGGCGGCGATGTGCACTACTTCAAGACCCAGCTCAGCGCCGACTGGTACTACCCGGTCACCGATTCCATGGTGCTGAACATCGGCGGCCAGCTCGGCAACATCATCGGCCTCGGCGAGGATGTCCGCATCAACGACCGCTTCTTCCTCGGCGGCAACTCCTTCCGCGGCTTCCAGACCGGCGGCCTCGGCCCGCGCGATCTCGGCTCCGACGACAAGGACGCGCTGGGCGGCAACAACTTCGCCCTCGGCTCGGTCGAGCTCAGCTTCCCGCTCGGCCTGCCCAGCGAGTTCGCCCTGCAGGGGCATGCCTTCACCGATTTCGGCACGCTGTGGGGAACGGACGACCACGGCTCGGGCGTCGTCGACGACGCGGCGCTGCGCGCCTCGGCCGGCGTCGGCGTGTCCTGGGCCTCGCCCTTCGGGCCGATCCGGCTCGACTACGCCTATCCCTTCGCCAAAGAGAGCTACGACAAGCAGGAGCAGATCCACATCAGCTTCGGCACGCGGTTCTGATTGGCGCGGCGGCGGTCCGCCACCGCGGTCGCGCGGCCCTTCGCGGCGCCGGTGCCAGCCGGCGCCGCTTTCGTTGGTCAGCGCCTCGACGTCATAGCCGGGGCGCAAC
Source organism: Inquilinus limosus MP06 (assembly GCF_000767795.1). Lineage (GTDB taxonomy): Bacteria > Pseudomonadota > Alphaproteobacteria > DSM-16000 > Inquilinaceae > Inquilinus > Inquilinus limosus_E. Next base: position 4,654 of record NZ_JANX01000258.1, read on the forward strand.
TCTGGATGGACGGGCGGGTGGCCGTCCTTCGCCAGTCGTGAGCAGAGAGAGCGCCCATGCCCGATCCGCGGTTCTTCCGCAGCGCCGGTCCGTTCCCGCTCGGTCGTCTCGCCGAGATCGCCGGCGCGACCCTGTCGCCCGGGGCTGACCCGGAGCGGCCGATCGCCAGCGTCGCGCCGCTCGACGCGGCGGGACCCGACGACATCAGCTTCCTCGACAACCGCAAATATGTCGACGCCTTCGCCGCCAGCAAGGCGGGCGCCTGCGTGATCGCCCCGGCCCTGGCCGACAGGGCGCCGGCCGGCATGGCGCTGCTGCTGACGCCGAAACCCTACAAGGGTTACGCGCTGATCGCCCAGGCCTTCTTCCCGGCGCCGGTGGCGCGCCCCGGCATCGCCGCCACCGCCGCGATCGACCCGACGGCGGTGATCGGCGAGGGGGCGGAGGTCGGGCCGGGCGCGGTGGTCGAGGCCGGGGCCGAGATCGGCGCGGGCTGCCGGATCGGCCCGAACGCGGTGATCGGGGCCGGCGTGGTGCTGGGCGAGCGCAGCGTGGTCGGGCCCGGGGCGTCGCTGACCCACTGCCTGGTGGGGGCGCGGGTCACGATCTATCCCGGCGCCCGCATCGGCCAGGACGGGTTCGGCTTCGCCATGGACGCCGAAGGCCATGTCCGGCTGCCGCAGCTCGGCCGCGTCATCATCGAGGATGATGTCGAGGTCGGCGCCAACTCCACCATCGACCGCGGGGCCGGCCCGGACACGGTGATCGGCCGGGGGGCGATGATTGATAATCTGGTCCAGATCGGGCACAACGTGCAGGTCGGACGAGGCGCCGTCATCGTCGCGCAGGCAGGCGTGGCGGGGAGCACCAAGTTGGGCGATTTCGCCGTTCTGGCTGCCAAAGCTGGTGTCGCGGGCCATCTCACCATCGGTGCAGGGGCGAGGATCGCCGCGAATGCGGGGGTGATGCGCGACGTCGACCCCGGTGCGGAGGTGGTGGGTTCACCCGCGATCCCGAAACGGCAGTTTTTCCGGCAGCAGGTCATGCTAGCGCGTCTAGCCGAAGGGAAGGGCGACTGAGATGGACGGAGCCGCCAGCGACAAGAAGAACATGTCGCAGCTGGACATCCTCAAGATCATGGAGATGATCCCGCACCGTTATCCGATGATCCTGGTGGATCGGGTGATCGACGTGGTGCCGGACGTCAGTTGCACCGGGATCAAGAACGTCACGATCAACGAGGGCTTCTTCCAGGGGCACTTCCCGCGCTACCCGGTGATGCCGGGCGTGATGATCGTCGAATCCATGGCCCAGACCGCGGCCGTTCTGGTGGTGGCGACGCTGGGCGAGGAGGCCAACGGCAAGCTGGTCTACTTCATGACGGTCGACAACGCCCGGTTCCGCCGGCCGGTGACGCCGGGCGACAGCCTGCGCGTCCATGTCAAGAAGCTGCAGCAGCGCCGCAACGTCTGGAAGTTCACCGGCGAGGTCAAGGTCGACGACGTGCTGGTGGCGCAGGCCGAGTTCGCCGCCATGATCATGGACGATCTATGACCGCTGCGATCCACCCCATGGCCCTGGTCGACCCCGCGGCGAAGCTCGGGGCCGGCGTCACGATCGGCCCGTTCTGCACCGTCGGCCCGGAGGTCGAGCTGGGCGACGGGGTCGAGCTGATCTCGCATGTCGTGGTCGCCGGCCGCACCAGCATCGGCCCGAAGACGAAGGTCTTCCCCTTCGTCTCGCTCGGCCTGCCGCCGCAGGACCTGAAATTCTCCGGCGAGAAATCGCAGCTGATCATCGGCGCCAACAACGTCATCCGCGAGCACGTGACCATGAATCCGGGCACGCGCGGCGACAAGATGAAGACCGTGGTCGGCGACAACTGCATGTTCATGGTGAACACGCATGTCGCCCATGACTGCATTCTCGGCAATCACATCATCATGGCCAACAACGCCGTCCTGGCCGGCCATGTGACGATCGAAGATCACGTCATCATCGGCGGCAACAGCGCCATCCATCAGCACCTGCGGCTGGGCGCCCACAGCTTCGTCGGCGGCATGACGCCGGTGCGCAACGACATCATCCCCTTCGGCCTGGCGATCGGCGAGACCGCGACGCTGAACGGGCTGAACCTGGTGGGGCTGAAGCGCCGCGGCTTCACCAAGCCGCAGATCCAGTCACTGCTGGCCGCCTACCGCACCCTGTTCGACGGCGAGGCGCAGTTCGCCGAACGGATCGAGGAGACGCGGCAGAAATTCGGCGACAACGAGGTGGTGCAGCGCATCCTCGCCTTCATCGACGCCGATTCCGGCCGCAACGTGATGCAGCCCGCCCGCCGCCGGCATGCCGGATAAGCTTGGGATCCTGGCGGCCGCAGGCCCGCTGCCCGGGCGGCTGGTCGAGGCGTGCCGTCAGGCCGGGCGGGACTTCGTCGTCGTCGCCTATCGCGGCATGACCGACCCGGCCCTGGTCGAGGGCGGGGACGTGCCGCATTTCTGGACCCGGCTGGGCGCCGCCGGACGCTGGATCGACGAGCTGAAGCGCCAGGGCGCCCACACGCTCTGCCCGGTCGGCAACATCCGCCGGCCCAGCCTGTTCGAGCTGATGCCCGACTTCAAGGCGGTGCGGATCCTCACCCGCATCGGCTTCTCCTCGCTCGGCGACGACGCGCTGCTGACCGCGCTGCGCCGGGTGCTGCAGGAAGAGGGATTCCATCTCGTCGCCCTGCACGAGGTGATCGACGATTTCCTGGCCAAGCCGGGCCTGCTGACCCGGACCGCGCCGGACGAACTGGCCCGGGCCGACATCGCCAAGGCGCGCGAGATCGCCCGCGAGATCGGCCGGCTGGACATCGGCCAGGGCTCGGTGGTGCAGCATGGCTATGTGCTGGCGGTCGAGGCGGCAGAGGGCACGGACGCGATGCTGCGCCGCTGCGGGCCGCTGACCCGGCCCGGCCCGGGCGGCGTGCTGGTCAAGGCCAAGAAGCCGCAGCAGGATGTCCGGCTGGACCCGCCGACGATCGGCGTCACCACGGTCGAGCTGGCCGCCGCCGCCGGGTTGCGTGGCATCGTGGTCGAAGCCGGCGGGGCCATGATCATCGATTCCGAGGCGGTGCGGCAGGCGGCCGACCGGCACGGCCTGTTCGTGCTCTGCCTGGCGGAGGGCGAGTGATGGTGTCGGGGGACACGGCCGCGCCGCACATCTTCCTGGTGGCGACCGAGCCCTCGGGCGACCTGATGGGCGCCAGCCTGATGGCGGCGCTGAAGCGGCGCTGCGGCGACGGGGTGCGGTTCAGCGGCGTCGGTGGCGCCCGCATGACGGCGGAGGGGCTGCACAGCCTGTTCCCGCTGGCGGATATCGCGGTGATGGGCGCGGTCGAGCTGCTGCCGCAGCTGCCGCGCCTGTTCGACCGGATTCGCCGCACCGCTGAGGCGGCCCTGGCGGCGAAGCCGGATGCGATGGTGTCGATCGACGGGCTGGCCTTCAACGCCCGGGTTGCCGCCAGGCTGGCGGGCCGGACCTTCCCCATCGTGCATTTCGTCGCGCCCAAGGTCTGGGCCTGGCGGCCTGGACGGGCGCGCAAGCTGGCCGGGCTGATCGATCATCTGATGGTGCAGCTGCCCTTCGAGCCGCCCTGGTTCGAGCGGCACGGCCTGCCCACCACCTATGTCGGCCACCCGATCATCGAGACCGCGGCGGGGCAGGGCGACGGCGCCCGATTCCGCCAGGCGCATGGCATCGCGCCGGACGCCAAGCTGCTGACCGTGCTGCCCGGCAGCCGGCGCGGCGAGACCCAGCGGCTGCTGCCGGTCTTC
>NZ_JANX01000259.1 GCF_000767795.1 Inquilinus limosus MP06
GACACGACCGGCGCCGCCGCCGAGGCCGCCGCGCCGGAGGCGGCTGCCGACCCGATCACCGCGACCCCGGTCGGCGGCCGCGCCGTCGACGCCCCGGTCGCGCGCCTGCGCCGGCGCTTCTTCTCCAAGCTCACCGCCCGGGTCCTGGCCGTCAACATGATGGCCCTGATGATGCTGGTCGGCGGCATGCTGTACCTGTCGTCCTACCAGGAGCGGCTGATCGAGAACGAGCTGGCCTCGCTCGACGCCGAGGCCACGATCCTGGCCGCCAACCTGGCCGAGGCCGCGGTGGTCGGCGGCGTCGACACGGCGCAGTCGCTGGACCCGGACAATGCGCGCCAGATCGTGCGCCGGGTGTACCAGACCAACGACACCCGCGCCCGGCTGTTCGGCGCCGACGGCAAGCTGCTGGCCGACAGCCGGATGCTGGGCCAGCCCGGCGGCATCATCGAGGTGCGGCCGCTGCTGCCGCCGCAGTCCAAGGGCTGGCTGCGCGCCGCCTGGGACGCGATCTACGACTGGTCGAACGAATTCGCCGGGCCGCGCAAGCGCTGGCCCGGCTATGTCGAGCGCCAGGACCAGCAGGGCAACGACTATGCCAGCGTGCGCGCCGCGCTGTCGGGCGGCGTCGGCCGCCAGATCTGGACCCGCGAGGACGGCAAGCTGATGCTGGGCGTCGCCGTGCCGGTGCAGCGCGTGCGGCTGGTGCTGGGCGCGGTGCTGATGACCCGCGAGGGCGTCAATATCGAGGGCAACCTGCAGACGGTGCGCGAGGAGATCCTGAAGGTCTTCGCCATCGCGCTGGGCGTCACCATCATCCTGTCGCTCTATCTCGCCGGCACCATCACCCGGCCGATCCGCCGGCTGGCGCGGGCGGCGGAGCGGGTGCAGCAGGGCCGCGGCCGCAAGATCGAGATCCCGGACATGAGCGGCCGGCGCGACGAGATCGGCGAGCTGGCTTCGGCGCTCCGGGCCATGACCGCGGCGCTGTGGACCCGGATCGACGCGATCGAGCGCTTCGCCGCCGACGTGTCGCACGAGATCAAGAACCCGCTGACCTCGCTGCGCAGCGCGGTCGAGACCACCGCCCGGATCACCGACCCGGCGCAGCAGCGCCGGCTGATGGCCATCATCCTGGAGGACGTGCAGCGGCTGGACCGGCTGATCACCGACATCTCCGACGCCTCGCGCCTGGATGCCGAGCTGTCGCGCGCCGAGACCGGCACGGTCGACATCGCCCGCATGCTCGGGATGCTGACCGAGCTGTACAAGACCACGCTGGAGGACACCGGGATCAAGGTCTCCCTGAGCCTGCCGCCCGGATCGGCCCTGACCGTGCCCGGCATCGAGGACCGGCTGGTGCAGGTGTTCCGCAACCTGATCACCAACGCGATCTCGTTCTCGCCGGCCGACGGCGCCATCACCCTGCGCGCCCGGCGCGAGGGCGCCTGGGTGATCGCGACCATCGAGGATGACGGGCCCGGCATCCCGCCGGCCAAGCTGGAGGCGATCTTCGACCGGTTCTACACCGAGCGTCCGGCCGGGGAGAAGTTCGGCACCCATTCCGGCCTGGGCCTCAGCATCTCCAAGCAGATCATCACCGCCCATCGCGGCCAGATCTTCGCCGAGAACCGGGAGGGGCGCCCCGGCGCCCGCTTCACGGTGAAGATCCCGGCGAAGTGAGGGGCGGCACCGATCACGACATCCGCATCGAAGGGGGTTTTTCATGATTTCGAGCCTGCGCGGGCTGCTGCTCGGCAGCGTCTTCGCCCTGGCCGCGGCGCCGGCCCTGGCCCAGACCCAGACGGTGGTGCCGCCGCCGGTCGTCGTCCAGGTCCAGGACCAGGCGGCCGTGCCCGCGCCGCCCGCGGCCGCGCCGGCGGTGGCCGAGGAGATGGACGCGCTGTCCTTCGTCACCTGGGCCAGCGCCTCGGTCCGCGGCGCGCCGAACGGCACCGCCGAGCTGAAGGAGACGCTGCCCTTCGGGTCGCAGGTCATCGTCACCGGCCGGCTGGCCTCCGGCGGCTGGGTGCGGGTGCAGACCCCGAAGACGCCGGTCGGCTACATGTGGGCGCAGACCCTGGCGCCGATGCGCATCGCCATGCCCGGCGCCGATGGCGGCACGCCCGCCACGCCCCCGGCCGACGACTCCGCCGATGACAGCATCTCCACCGCGACGCCGCTCGGCGCCGTCGGCTCCTCCCCGCTCAGCGCCGAGGGCCGGGTCTCGAACGACGACCAGACCGATGTCTACGCCGTCACCACCGATGGCTGGACCGACCTGACCGTCACCCTCACCGGCCTGACCGGCGATGCCGACATCGAGCTGAAGGACAAGGACGGCAACGGCCTCGGCTCCTCCGCCAATGCCGGCTCGGATGACGAGCGCATCTTCACCACGGTCGGCCCCGGCACCTACTACGTCGCCGTCACCAGCTATGGCGACGCCACGCCGTACCGCCTCTCCGTCTCCGGCACGCCGGGCCGGGAACCGCCGCCGGATTCGGCCGGTTCCGACCAGTCCGGCGCGCGCGACCTGGGCGACATCACCGGCACCAGCACCGATGCCAGCGACTGGGTCGGCCCGGCCGACACCAGCGACTACTACGCCTTCACCATCCGCGAGCGGCAGAAGGTCACCATCGGCCTGGACGGCCTATCGGCCGATGCCGACATCAACCTGGTGGGCGCCGACGGCGCCTATCTGCTGAGCGGCACCAACACCGACAGCGAGGCGGAATCGCTGACCGCGACGCTGGATGCCGGCACCTACTACCTGAACGTCTATCCGGCCGGCGCCGAGGCCACCGAGTACCGGGTGACCGTGGCCGGCGAGGCCGCCGCCCCGCCGCCGCCGGACAATGCCGGCAACACGCCGGAGGAGGCCGGGAAGCTGGAGCATGTCGGGCCGACGCCGGTCACCGTGAAGGACTGGGTCGGCTTCACCGACCGCGACGACTACTGGACCTTCACCCTGGTCAACCGCGCCGACGTCACCATCCGCCTGACCATGGAGCAGGGCGACGCCGACATCGACCTGCTGCGCGCCTCGGACCAGGAGAGCCTGATCAGCGGCGCCGAATCCGGCACCGACCCGGAGCAGCTGAACCTGCGGCTGGACCCCGGCACCTATCTGCTGCGCGTCTACTCCTACCAGGGCGACACGCCGTACACGCTGGAGGCGAAGGCGGTGCCGGCGAAATAACCCGTCTTGTTGTCCGATGATTTGCCGTTGCGATTGACACGCGTCGGGGGGCCGGTCACCTTCCCACCCGCGATGGCGACGATCCATGCGACCTGCGTCGCAGTCGACGGCCGCGGCGTGCTGCTGCGCGGGCCGTCGGGCAGCGGCAAATCCGACCTGGCCCTCCGGCTGATCGATGCCGGGGGACGCCTGGTCGCCGACGACCGGGTGCAGCTCTCGCTCGAGGGCGGCGTCGTGGTGGCGCGCCCGCCTGCCGTGCTGGCCGGGCTGATCGAGGCCCGCGGCTTCGGGCCGATCCCGGTGCCGTTCGAGTCCGCCGCCCCGGTGCTGCTGGTCGCCGACCTGAAGCCGGCCGAGACGATCGAGCGGCTGCCGGAGCCGGCGGTGTGCGCCTATCTCGGCATCCGGCTGCCGCTGGTCGCGGTGGCGCCGTTCGAGGCCTCGGCGCCGGTCAAGCTGCGCCTGGCCCTGGCCGCCCTGGCCCTGCCTGCACACCGTCTCGCCCGATGACCGACGATTCCCAATCGACGCGGCCCGGCCCGCGCCATCGTCTGGTGCTGGTGACCGGCCTGTCCGGCGCCGGCCATTCCACCTCGCTGAAGACCCTCGAGGATCTCGGCCACGAGGCGATCGACAACCTGCCGATCGCGCTGCTGGGCCCGCTGGTCGACCATGCCGAGGGCCGGCCGATGGCCGTGACCATCGACACCCGCACCCGCGGCTTCTCGGTCGAGGCGCTGGAGGCCGAGATCGCGGCCCTGCGCGCCCGCGGCGACGTCGATGTCCGGCTGCTGTTCGTCGATGCCGATGACGAGGTGCTGCAGCGCCGCTTCACCGAGACGCGCCGGCGCCACCCGCTGGCGACCGACCGGCCGGTGGCGGACGGCATCCGCCGCGAGCGGCTGGAGCTGTATCCCTTACGCCTGCTGGCCGACGTGGTGGTCGACACCTCGCTGACCAGCCCGCAGGACCTGCGGCGGCTGATCGAGGGGCATTTCGGCCTGGACGCCAAGCCCGGCCTTTACGTCACGGTGATGTCCTTCTCGTTCAAGCGCGGCCTGCCGCGCGAGGCCGACCTGGTGTTCGACGTCCGCTTCCTCGACAACCCGCATTGGGTGCCGGACCTGCGGCCGCAGACCGGCCAGGCCCCGGCGGTGCAGGCGATGATCCGGCGCGACGCCCAGTTCGACCCGTTCATGGCCTCGCTGTTCGGCCTGCTGGAACCGCTGCTGCCGCGCTACAACCGCGAGGGCAAGAGCTACCTGACCATTGCCGTCGGCTGCACCGGCGGCAAACATCGATCGGTGTTCGTGGCGGAGACGCTCGCGGCCTGGCTGGACGGCCAGGGCTATCGCCGCGGGCTGGTCCATCGCGACATGCCGGTATAAGGGCTGACAGGAAGGCATCCGGAACGACATGACCACCCACCCGATGATCGGCATGGTCCTCGTGACCCATGGTCGTCTCGCCGACGAGTTCGTCGCCGCGATGGAGCATGTGGTGGGCGCCCAGCCCCAGGTGGCCACGGTGTGCATCGGCCCCGAGGACGACATGGAGCAGCGCCGGGCCGAGATCATGGACAAGGTCTCCGCCGTCGATGGCGGGCGCGGCGTGGTGCTGCTGACCGACATGTTCGGCGGCACCCCGTCGAACCTGGCGATCTCGATCCTGGACCGCGCCAATGTCGAGGTGATCGCCGGCATCAACCTGCCGATGCTGATCAAGCTGGCCTCGGTGCGGAAGACCGACACCCTGACCGACGCGGTGACCGCGGCCCGCGAGGCCGGGCAGAAATACATCAGCGTGGCCTCCGCCCTGCTGAAGCCCGAGAAGCGCAAATGACCGGCGCGGGGACCCCGGACATGGCGGCCGAGCGGCTGACCCGGAGCGTCACCATCTGCAACCAGCGCGGCCTGCACGCCCGGGCGGCGGCCAAGTTCGTCAAGCTGGTGGCCGAGTTCGACGCCGAGATCTGGGTCGAGCGCAACGGCACCGAGGTCGGCGGCCGGTCGATCATGGGGCTGATGATGCTGGCGGCCGGCCCCGGCACCGACATCGCCATCGCCGCGGCCGGGCCGCAGGCGGCGGAAGCCCTGGCGGCGCTCGTCTCCCTGGTCGAGCGCGGCTTCGACGAGGACTGAATCGATGGCGACCCGGATCGCCGACCTTTCGACATCGGCCCCCGGCCGCGAGATCGTGCTGGGCGGCCTGGCCGTCTCAGGCGGCGTCGCGATCGGCCCGGCGCATCTGATCGAGAGCGGCTTCGAGCAGGTGCCGGAATTCCGGCTGGAGGAGGCCGACCTGCCCGGCGAACGCGAGCGCTTCGCCGAGGCGCTGGCCAAGTCCCGCCGCCAGATCAAGAAGCTGAAGGCCAAGGCCCAGGCGCTGCCGGAGCAAGCGGCCGAGGATGTCGGCTACCTGCTGGATGCCCATGCCGCGATCCTGTCCGGCTCGCGCCTCTTGCGCGGGGTCGAGGCGCGCATCGCCGAGGAGCGGGTCAACGCCGAATACGCGGTGCAGTCGGAGATCGCGGCCATCGCCGCCCAGTTCGCGGCGATGGACGACAGCTACCTGGCCAGCCGCATCGACGACATCCGCGAGGTCGGGGCCCGGCTGATCCGCAACCTGACCAAGCGCCAGTTCCAGGCCTTCGCCAACCTGCCCGAGGGCAGCATTGTGCTGGCCGAGGAGATCACCCCGGCCGACACCGCGCTGATGGATCCGCGCCGGGTGGCGGGCTTCGCCTCGGCCCTCGGCGGCGCCCAGAGCCATACGGCGGTGATGGCGCGGTCGCTGGGCCTGCCGGCGGTGCTGGGCGTGCCCGGCCTGCTGGCCGGGGTCCGCCCGGGCCAGACCGTGATCGTCGACGGCACCGCCGGCCAGGTGATCATCGACCCGACGCCGGAGACGCTGTCCGCCTACCGCATCCGGCGCGACCTGGCGCGGGCCGACCGCAAGCAGCTGGAGGCGCTGGTCGGCCTGCCCTCCTGCAGCCGCGACGGCGTCGCCGTCACCCTGTCGGCCAATGTCGAGCTGCCGCGCGACGTGCAGGTGGCGACGGAGCTGAACGCCGCCGGCGTCGGCCTGCTGCGCACCGAGTTCATGTTCATGAACCGCGACGACCTGCCGGGCGAGGAGGAGCAGTATTCGATCCTGCGCGGCGTGGTCGAGGGCATGGCCGGCAAGCCGGTGACCATCCGCACCCTCGACCTCGGCGGCGACAAGATCGCCTCGGCGCTCGGCGGCCGCTTCGCCGAGACCCCGAACCCGTCGCTGGGGTTGCGCGCCATCCGCCTGTCGCTGAAGGAGCCGAAGCTGCTGGAGACACAGCTGGCGGCGATCCTGCGCGCCGGGGCGCACGGGCCGATCCGGGTGCTGCTGCCGATGATCACCGCGATCGGCGAGATCCGCGCGGTCAAGGCGGCGCTGGACCGGACGATGCGGCGGCTGAAGCGGCGCCGGGTGCCGGTGCCGGCGGCGATGCCGCCGCTGGGCGCGATGATCGAGGTGCCGGGCGCGGCGCTGATCGCCGATGCGCTGGCGCGCGAGGTCGACTTCTTCGCCATCGGCACCAACGACCTGGTGATGTACACGCTGGCCGCCGATCGCGGCGACGAGACCGTGTCGCATCTCTACGACCCGCTGCACACCTCGGTGCTGCGGCTGGTGCAGTTCACGGTCGAGGCGGCGCTGCGCGCCCGCATCCCGGTCAGCGCCTGCGGCGAGATCGCCGGCGACCCGCGCTTCACCGCGCTGCTGGTGGGCCTGGGCATCCGCGACCTGTCGATGGCGCCGCTGCGCCTGCTGGAGGTCAAGCGCCGGATCCTGACCCTGGACAGTGTCGCCGCCGCCCGCCGCGCCCGGATGATGCTGGACCAGACCGATTCCGGCCGCATCGCGGCGTTGCTGGACGACTTCAACGAAGGTGGCTGAGAGCGGCGGATGAAGATCCTGGTCACCGGAAGTTCCGGCCATCTCGGCGAGGCGCTGGTCCGCACGCTGCGGGACCGCGGGCACGAGGCCCTCGGCCTCGACCTGCTGCCCGGGGCGTTCACCGACCGGGTCGGCTCGGTCGCCGACCGTGCCGCCGTGCGGCAGGCCATGGCGGGGGTTCAGGCGGTGCTGCACGCCGCCACGCTGCACAAGCCGCATGTCGCCACCCATGCCCGGCAGGACTTCGTCGACACCAACGTCACTGGCACGCTGACCCTGCTGGAGGAGGCGGCGGCCGCGGGCGTCGGCGCCTTCGTCTTCACCAGCACCACCAGCGTGTTCGGCGACGCGCTGGTGCCGCCGCCGGACGCCCCGGCCGCCTGGGTGACCGAGGATGTCGTGCCGGTGCCGAAGAACATCTACGGCGCCACCAAGGCCGCGGCGGAAGACCTGTGCCAGCTGTTCCACCGCAACCAGGGCCTGCCCTGCCTGGTGCTGCGGACCTCGCGCTTCTTCCCCGAAGCCGACGATGACGGGGCCAAGCGCGCCGCCTATGCCGACGACAACCTGAAGGCCAGCGAGTTCCTGTTCCGGCGGGTCGACATCGAGGATGTGGTCGACGCCCATCTGCTGGCGCTGGAGAAGGCGCCGGCGATCGGCTTCGGCCGCTACATCGTCAGCGCCACCACGCCGTTCCGGCCGGAGGATCTGGCGGAGCTGCGGCGCGATGCGCCGGCGGTGGTGCGGCGTCGCGTTCCCGGCCATGAGGCCGAATATGCCCGCCGCGGCTGGCGGATGCTGCCGGGCATCGACCGGGTCTATGTCAACGACCGGGCCCGCGCCGAGCTGGGCTGGCAGCCCCGCCACGACTTCGCCGCCGTGGTCGACCGGCTGCGGGCGGGCGGCAGCCTGTGGAGCCCGCTGGCCCGGCTGGTCGGGTCGAAGGGCTACCATGCGGAGAGCTTCGCCGAAGGCCCCTACCCGGTGGGCTGACCCGGCCAATCGCGAGCGCCAGGCATTCTCGGCATTGCAATACATAATATTTTATACAAAACTTGCCGATGCCGACTCGTGGTGGGAAGAGAGGCATGCAAGGGATCGTTCATGTGACGCCGGCGATCTGGCTCCGGGATGAGGAGCGTTCGCCGGTCTGCCTGGGCGATGCCGACGATCTTGCCGACTGGCTGGGCCGCACCTGTGCCCTGCTGATGCGGACGGCGAGCGTCGGGGACCGCCAGGTGCTGGAGCTGGAGGGCCTGCTGGCCCGGGTCGAGGCCGTGATCGACGCCGGCGACCCGTTCCTGCCGGCCGAGCTGCGCCGGGAC
>NZ_JANX01000260.1 GCF_000767795.1 Inquilinus limosus MP06
TGGCGCATCCCGAGGCCGAGCTGGCGGTGCCGGCCCTGGCCGAGCGGGCGGGGATGAGCCCGCGCAACTTCGCCCGCGCCTTCGTGCGGGAGATCGGCGCCACGCCCGCCGCCTATGTCGAGCGGCTGCGGGTCGAAGCGGCGCGCCGGCGGCTGGAGGAGACCGACCTGCCGGGCGAGACCATCGCCCGGGCCTGCGGCTTCGGCAATGGCGACGGCATGCGCCGCGCCTTTCTGCGCCGGCTCGGCGTGGCTCCGCGCGAATACCGCGAGCGGTTCCGGCCCGTGGCCACGCCGGAAACCATGGAGGAGAGAACGTGACCACAGCCCCCGATCTCTGGTCCAGCCGGGCGGCGCTGCTGCCGGTCGACCTGCAAAGTGCCTTCGACCTGCCGTCCTGGGGCCGCCGCAACAACCCCGAACTCGATGCCAATGGCCAGCGCCTGCTGGCCGCGTGGCGGCGGGCCGGGCTGCCGCTGCTGCACATCCGGCACGATTCCGTCGAGCCTGGCTCCACCTTGGCGCCGGGCCATCCTGGCCATGCCTTCCGTCCGGGCCTGGAGCCGCGGGAGGGCGAGCCGGTGGTGGCGAAGTCGGTGAACTGTGCCTTCATCGGCACCGATCTCGACCTGCGGCTGCGGCGGCTCGGCATCGGCACGGTGGTGCTGTTCGGCCTGACCACGGACATGTGCGTCTCGACCACGGTCCGGGTGGCGGCGAATCTGGGCTACCGGACGGTGGTGGCCGGCGACGCCTGCGCCTGCTTCGACCTGCCGGACGGCGCCGGCGGCACGGTCGTGGCGGAGGAGTTGCACCGTGCCCATCTGGCGACCCTGGCGGCGGAATTCGCCACGGTCACGACCACGGGCGCGGTGGTGGAGCAGTTGGGGGCGTAACCCGAGCTCGCATCAGCGAACCGGCAACATGATACCTCCGCTCTGTCATTGCCGGGCTTGACCCGGCAATCAGGGGCCACCCGGAGCGGCATCGACAATCTCTGGATGCCCGGGTCAAGCCCAGGCATGACAGCAGGGGGGGGCGGGAAGATGTCGGGTTCGCTGAGGCGAGCCAGACCTACGAAGATTCAGGCTTTCCGGTTCCGCAGGGCCTCGGCCTGGGCGTAGAACTTCTTCTCCCATTCCTTGTGCGCGTCCTGCCCTTCGCGGATGAAGGGGGTGAAGACGGCCAGGTTCAGGAGCAGCCAGTTCACCAGCCGCGCCGGGAAGCGCAGCGGCTTCACGAAATCGATGAACAGCACCACCCGGGTCTTGTCGGTGTGGTTCCAGGCCTCGTGCTCATAGGCGTCGTCGAACACCAGGGCCTTGCCTTCCTCCCAGTGGCAGATCTGCTTGTCGACGCGGATCGCCAGCTTCTCGCGCGGCTCCGGCACCAGCAGCGGCAGGTGCAGCCGCAGCACGCCGTTATACGGGCCGCGATGCGCCGCCAGGTGCTTGCCCGGCTCGAAGATCGAGAACATCGCGGTCTTCAGCCCCGGGATCTTCTGGACGATGCGCCAGGTCTCCGGGCATTGGGCGATGTTCCTTTCGGAGCTGACGCCGTAGCCGGCCAGGAAGAACGTCTTCCAGTGATTGTCCTTGCTGATCGTCTTCACGTCGGAGGAGATGTCCTGGAAGCTCGGCAGCTCGTGCTGGCGCAGCAGGACCTTGTCCAGCTCGGCCCGGATCAGGGGCCATTCCTTCTCGACCTCGGCCACCCAGGGGAAGGTGGCGGTGTCGTAGACCGGCGGGTTGCCGACCTTGCTGTATTTCAGGTTGAGCCGCTCGGCCCAGGTGACGAGGCGCATGAAGAAGCGGGTCACCAGGCTCGGCCGCTCCAGCGTCGGGTCGATGCCTTCCGTGGCGAACACCTGCTTCGGGTTGACGGGGCCCGGATGCGTCGCGGTGCCTTGGTTTCCGACGCTTGCGTTCACGGTGTCACACTCCGACTGTGCTCTCGCTTCCCGACGGTCGCAGCGGCTTCGCGCATGGCCGCGACGCAGGATTATATCGCAGAAAACGGCGGTTGGGATGGTGGTCCGCCGCAGGATTTCTTCCCCTACACCAATGGCAGGGCGGTTGCTATCGCTCCATCTGCGAATCATTCCTAGCCGGATTTGTGACAACGTCAAGACACTGCGGCGGTGGCGCGACATTGAGCCTGGGCCTGACGCTTGCATCCGGCCACGCTATGCTGGGCCGCGAAATCCCGCCGGAGGCCCGCCCATGCCGTCGTTCGCGCATCTGCTGCCGTTCCTCGTCGCGACCGTGCTGATCGCGATCATCCCGGGCCCGGCGATCCTCTACACCGTGGCACAGACGCTGGCGCGCGGCCGGGCGGCCGGGTTCCGCGCCGCCACCGGCATCGCGGTCGGAGACCTGGTCCATGTCACCGCCGCCGCAGCCGGCCTGTCGGCGGTGTTCCGCTGGTCGCCGACGCTGTTCCTGGTGGTGAAGATCTTCGGCGCCGCCTATCTCGTCTGGCTCGGCATCCGCATGGTGCGCAGCCGCCGCTCCGGCGACGCCCTGCCGCAGGTGGCGGAGAAGACGGCGCGCCGCGCCTTCGCCGAGAGCGTGACGGTCGAGCTCCTGAACCCGAAGACGGCGCTGTTCTTCATCGCCTTCCTGCCGCAGTTCGTCGATCCGTCCGCCGGCCTGCCTGTCTGGGCCCAGTTCGTGGTGCTGGGCATGATCGTCAATGCTGTGTTCTTCGCGGCCGACGTGGTCACCCTGCTGTGCATCGACCGGGCGATGTCCCGGCTGCGTCGCAGCGAGCGGGTGGCGCGCTGGCTCCGCCTGGCTAGCGGCTCGGCCCTGGTCGGGCTGGGCGCGCATATGGCGCTCAGCCGGAACTGAGGCCCGCCCGATAATGCTACTGGTGCGGCCGTCTGACGGCGGCTTCTGCGCTTCCGGTGCTCACGGACTACAACGTCCGCTGCGCTCCGGTTCTCGAAGCCACCGCCAGCCGACTCACACCAGCGCATTCTCGAGCGGACCTCGCGCAGCGCGAAAGAATCATGCGCGCCGCGTGACCGCGGCCGGGACCGCACCTATACTCCCCTCCGTGACAGGAGGAATGCCGCCATGACCGCCTTCGACAAGCGGACCCCCGCCGATTGGGAGGCGCTGGCCCGGAAGGAGCTGCGCGACCGCCCGCTGGAGGACCTGACGGTCGAGACGGCCGAGGGCGTGACGGTCAGGCCGCTCTACACCGCGGCGGACGTGCCGGAGGGCGCGGCCGGGGAACTGCCGGGCTTTGCCCCCTTCACCCGCGGCGTGCGTGGCACGATGTATGCCGGCCGGCCCTGGACTGTCCGGCAATATGCCGGCTTCTCCACCGCCGAGGCGTCGAACGCCTTCTACCGCGCCAATCTGGCGGCGGGGCAGCAGGGTGTCTCGGTCGCCTTCGACCTGGCCACGCATCGCGGCTACGACAGCGACCATCCGCGCGTGGTCGGCGATGTCGGCAAGGCCGGCGTCGCCATCGATTCCGTCGAGGACATGAAGATCCTGTTCGACGGCATCCCGCTCGACCGCATGTCGGTCTCCATGACCATGAACGGCGCCGTGCTGCCGGTGCTGGCCGGCTACATCGTGGCGGCGGAGGAGCAGGGGGTGCCGGAGGTCAAGCTGTCCGGCACCATCCAGAACGACATCCTCAAGGAGTTCATGGTCCGGAACACCTATATTTACCCGCCCGGGCCCTCGATGCGGATCGTCGCCGACATCATCGCCTACACGGCGGAGCGGATGCCGAAGTTCAACTCGATCTCGATCTCCGGCTACCACATGCAGGAGGCCGGGGCGACGGCGGTGCAGGAGCTGGCCTACACCCTGGCCGACGGCCTCGAATATGTCCGTGCCGCGATCTCGCGCGGACTCGATGTCGACGCCTTCGCCGGCCGGCTGTCCTTCTTCTTCGCCATCGGCATGGACTTCTTCACCGAGGTGGCGAAGCTGCGCGCGGCCCGGCAGCTCTGGGCCGAGCTGATCCAGGCCGAGTTCGCGCCGAAGAAGGCCGAGAGCCTGATGCTGCGCACCCATTGCCAGACCTCCGGCGTGTCGCTGACCGAGCAGGACCCCTACAACAACGTGGTGCGGACGACGGTCGAGGCGCTGGCTGCGGTGCTGGGCGGGACGCAGAGCCTGCACACCAACAGCTTCGACGAGGCGCTGGGCCTGCCCACGCCGTTCTCCGCCCGCATCGCCCGCAACACCCAGCTGATCATCGCCGAGGAGACCGGGGTGACCCGCACGGTCGACCCGCTGGGCGGCAGCTACTATGTCGAGGCGCTGACGGCCGAGCTGGCGGCCAAGGCCCGGGTGCTGATCGACGAGGTCGAGGCCATGGGCGGCATGACCAAGGCGGTCGAGGCCGGCCTGCCGAAGCTCAGGATCGAGGAGAGCGCCACCCGCCGCCAGGCCCGGATCGACCGCGGCGAGCAGGTGATCGTCGGCGTCAACAAATACGCGCCGGAGAAGCCGGACCATGTCGAGGTGCTGGCGATCGACAATTCGGCGGTGCGTGAATCGCAGGTGGCCCGCCTCAGGAAGATCAGGGCCGAGCGCGACGAGGCCGCGTGCCGCGCGGCGCTGGCGGCGCTGACCGCGGCGGCGAGGAGCGGCGAGGGCAACCTGCTGGACCTCGCGATCAAGGCGACGCGGGCGCGGGCCACGGTGGGCGAGATCTCGGATGCGCTGGAGCAGGTGTTCACCCGCCATCGCGCGGTGATCCGCTCCGTCTCCGGCGTCTATGGCGGCGCCTTCGCAGGCGACGAGGGCTATGCCCGGATCCAGGAGGAGGTGGCGCGCTTCGCCGAGGCCGAGGGGCGCCGGCCGCGCATGCTGGTGGTGAAGATGGGCCAGGACGGGCACGACCGCGGTGCCAAGGTGATCGCCACCGCCTTCGCCGATATCGGCTTCGACGTCGACATCGGCCCGCTGTTCCAGACGCCGGAGGAGGCGGCGCGCCAGGCGATCGAGAACGACGTCCATGTCGTCGGCGTGTCGTCCCAGGCGGCCGGGCACCTGACCCTGGTGCCGCAGCTGATGGCGGCCCTGAAGGCCGAGGGCGCCGGCGACATCCTGGTGGTATGCGGCGGCGTGATCCCGCCGCAGGATTACGAGCCGCTGCTGGCCGCCGGCGTCAGCGCGGTCTACGGCCCCGGCACCAACATCCCCCAGGCGGCCGGCGAGATCCTGGCGCTGATCGGCAAGGCGCGGGCCGCGGCGGCGTAATCCCCCTCACCCTCCCGCCAAGGCCGTTTCAGAAGTCCGAACACCGTCATTGCGAGCGCAGCAAAGCAATCCAGAGGCCGTTCGGCGTGGCCCCTGGATTGCTTCGTCGCTGCGCTCCTCGCAATGACGGTGGGGAATGGGAGTTGCGAAGAGCCTCGGTCCGCGCTGCCTGGGGAGACGTCGATGGTACGGCTGTTCCATTTCAGCGACGATCCGGAGATTGCGCGGTTCGAGCCCCGGCCGGTGCGCGTGCCGTCGGCCCGCCCCGCCGGGCGGGAGTGGCTGAACGGCCCGCTGGTCTGGGCGATCGATGATGCCCATCAGATGCTCTACCTGTTCCCGCGCGACTGTCCGCGGATCCTCGCCTGGGCGACACCGGGGACCTCGCCGGCGGACCGGGAGACATGGCTGGGGGCCGGCGAACCCCGAGCGGTGGCTTTCATCGAGGCTGGCTGGATTGACCGGCTCCGTTCTGCCGAGATCCACCGCTACGAGTTGCCGGTCGCGACCTTCCGCAGCCTCCAGGATGCCGGCATGTGGGTGTCCGAGGCCCCGGTCGTACCGACGCGCTGCGTCACTCTGGTCGGGCTCGACGGCGAGCTGGCGCGGTGCGGCGTCGACCTCCGTGTCGTCGAGTCCCTGGCGCCACTCGCCGCCCTGTGGGACAGCAGCCTGCATGTCAGCGGCATCCGGCTGCGCAACGCGGCGACTTGGCCGCTGGCGCAACACGGGGCACCGCGCTAGGATCGTTCCATCTTTGTTCCGGAGGATCCGTGGCGAAACGGGCCGGCAGCGCCGATCTGCCCCTGCATCACGGCCGGGTGCCCGCCTGGCTGGGCCGGCGCATGTCCCGGCTGGGTGCGGTGATCGCCGAGGCGATCATCCACCATTACGGCCGCGACGAGTTCCTGCGCCGGCTGGCCCACCCCTTCTGGTTCCAGTCCTTCGGCGCCGTGATGGGCATGGACTGGCATTCCTCCGGCATCACCACCAGCGTGATCGGCGCGCTGAAGCGCGGACTGCAGCCGATGGCCGGCGAGCTGGGCCTGCATGTCTGCGGCGGTCGCGGGGCCCATTCGCGGCAGACCCCGGCCGAGCTGATCGCGATCGGCCAGCGCGTCGGCCTCGACGGCGAGGCGCTGGCGAAGGCCAGCCGGCTGGTCGCCAAGGTCGACAGCGCCGCGGTGCAGGACGGATTCGACCTGTACCTGCACGGCTTCATCCTCGCCGATGACGGGCGCTGGGTGGTGGTGCAGCAGGGCATGAACGGCGACAGCCGCCTCGCCCGCCGCTACCACTGGTGCTCGGAGGATCTCAAGAGCTTCGTCGAGGCGCCGCATACCGCGATCGAAGGGCCTGGCCGGGGCGTGATCGTCAACCTGACCGACCGGCGGGCCGCGGCCTCGCGCCACCGGCAGCTGGACCTGCTGCGCGACCTCGGCCCCGACCGGCTGGTGGACGAGGTGGCGGCGATCGAGGGTCGGATCCCCCCGCCGCCGGACCAGCCATCACTGCCGCATCTCGTCATGCCGGCGCATCACGACGTCCGGCCCAGCGACGTCATCCTGCGCCGGCTGCACGGCGCGCTCAGCGCCGCGGCCGACCGGGCGCCGGAGGATTTCTCCGAACTGCTGCTGGTGCCGGGCGTCGGCGCCCGCACCGTGCACTCCCTGGCCATGGTGGCGGAGGTCGTGCACGGCGCGCCCTGCCGCTTCGCCGATCCGGGCCGTTTCTCCCTGGCCCATGGCGGCAAGGACCGCCACCCCTATCCGGTGCCGACCCGGGTCTACGACCAGACCATCGCGGTGCTGAAGACCGCCGTCGCCCAGGCGAAGCTGGGCCATGACGAGCGGCTGGACGCGATCCGCCGCCTCGACGACCAGGCGCGGCGGGTCGAGCGCCACGCCATCGGCCCGACCCTGCCCGAGCACATCGCGGTCGAGCGCCGGCGGTCGCACGACTATGGCGGCCGCAGTGTCTTCGGCTGGGAGCCGCCGCCGGCCGACGTCCCGGCCGATATTCCGGGCAATGCCACGAAAATGCCTTGATTGGCGCCGGATCGAAGCCGGCGGGTCGTACGTTGAAGGGTTCGGACGTTGGTGGGTCCGGCCCGATGGGCCGCCCGGCAGCAGAAGGACAGTACCCTGATGATCTCGACTCGCCGCATTCTGGCCGGTGCCCTGGCCGCCGCCGCGGTCACCCTGGCGGTGTCGACCCCGGCTTTCGCCGACAGCTGGAAGAAGCATGGCGGCTGGGGCTGGGGCCCGCCGTGGCGCCACCATGGCTACTACTACGATCGCGGCCCGGATGTGGTCGTGGTCCGGCCGCGCCCGCGGGTCTACTACGAGCCGTCGCCGGTCTATGTCGAGCGCCCGCCCGTCTATTACGAGCGCCCGGCGCCGGTCTACGTCGCGCCGCCGCCCCCGGTCTATGTGGCGCCGACCCCGGGCATCTCCGTCAACATCCCGCTGCGCTTCGACTGAGGCTCCTGGGCTTCGCTTGGCCGGCTGTGGCCCCGTGCCGCAGCCGGCCTTTTGCTGCCCGCGCCAATTCCGCTTGCATTCGGGCAGCGAACTCGTATCTTGAGATTGCGAATGATTTGCAATCGCTGTTCAAACGGAGCGACGTCGGAGTGGCGGAGCTCCTGCCGGGCGGCATGGCGGCCGCGCTGCCGCGGCCGAGGAGAGATCACGGATCGGGCGGGCTGGACGAGCTAGCCGACGCCATCGTGAAAGCCGTCGATCCGTCGACGATCGGGCCGGTCCCTGGCTGGCGTTCCTCCGGCCCGATCTACACTCAGAGCCTCCGGAGCCTCGCTCCGGAGGCCTTTTTCATGGGGCACGGCGGGCCAGGATGACGCCCGCCAGCATCAGCGCGCCCAGCACCGCCATGCCGATGCCGGTCCATTGCATGCCGTCGGTGATGGCGAGCTGGTTGTATTGCCACCAGACCTGGCCGCCGCGGTTGCCCAGCACGGCGGCGACCTGCAGCGCGGTCCAGGCGACCCCGACCCGCAGCGGCCCGGCGCCGCGCCCCAGGATGGCGGCGAAGCCGGCCAGCATCGCCAGGGCATAGGCCGGGTCGCTGCTGACGCCCCAGGCCAGCGATACCGGCACCTGGATGTCGAGGCCGTACAGGGCCCACAGCACCACCGCCGCGGCCAGCGGGCCGGCGGCCAGCAGG
>NZ_JANX01000261.1 GCF_000767795.1 Inquilinus limosus MP06
GAGGCGCACGCCCAGCCGCCCCTCCAGCCGCCGCAGCGCGTCGCTGAGCGAGGAGGCGGAGACGCCGCGCAGGCCCGCGGCGCCGCGGAAGCTGCGGGCCCGGGCCACGGCGACGAAGGCGTCGAGATCGGAAAGATCGGGGCTGCTCATCGTTCGGATATCCGTACGGCTTGTTCGCCATTGCCCGGATTATCGCACGAACCGCGTCCGCCCATATTCCCGTCGAACCGTCCCTTCCAGGAGCCTGCCATGCAGACCCATCCGCTCGGCGCCACCGGCCCGCGCGTCTCCGCCCTCGGCCTCGGCGCCATGGGCATGTCCGGCATGTACGGCCCGTCCGACCGGGCCGAGAGCATCGCCACCCTGCACGCCGCGCTCGACGCCGGCATCACCCTGATCGACACCGGCGACTTCTACGGCTCCGGCCATAACGAGATGCTGATCGGCGAGGCGCTGCGGGCGACCTCGAAGCGCGACGCCGCCATCCTCAGCGTCAAGTTCGGCGGGATGCGCGATCCGGCCGGCGGCTGGACCGGCAACGACACCCGGCCGGCGGCGCTGAAGAACTTCCTGGCCTATTCGCTGCAGCGGCTCGGCGTCGACCACATCGACATCTACCGCCCGGCCCGGCTCGACCCGGCCGTGCCGATCGAGGAGACCGTTGGCGCCATGGCCGAGATGGTGCGGGCCGGCTATATCCGGCACATCGGCCTGTCCGAGGTGGGGTCGGAGACGATCCGCCGCGCCGCCGCGGTGCACCCGATCGTGGATCTGCAGATCGAGTATTCGCTGGTCTCGCGCGGCATCGAGGACGGCATCCTGGCCACCTGCCGCGAGCTCGGCATCGGCATCACCGCCTATGGCGTGCTGTCGCGCGGCCTGATCAGCGGGCACTGGCGGAAGGGCAGCACGGGCGCGGGGGATTTCCGGGCCCACAGCCCGCGCTTCCAGGACGGCAATGTCGAGCGGAACCTGGCGCTGGTCGAGGCGCTGCGGGCGGTGGCCGAGGCCAAGGGCGTCACCGTCGCCCAGATCGCCATCGCCTGGGTGGCGGCGCAGGGCAGGGACATCGTGCCGCTCGTCGGCGCCCGCCGCCGCGACCAGCTGGCCGAGGCGCTGGGCTCCCTGGATGTCGTGCTGACGCCGGAGGATTTGGGCCGGATCGAGCAGGCCGTGCCCAAGGGCGCCGCCGCCGGCGACCGCTACATGGCCGCGCAGATGGCCCATCTCGACAGCGAGCGGCCGCACCGCGGGTGAGGAGACCCGGCCCGTCCGCCCGCGGAAACCCAGCCCTGCGGCGATCGGCGCTGGTGCGGACGGCATCCGATATGGCCATATATCCTCATGGATATGACGGATGCCGATCCCATCGAGCCGATCGACGAGGCGATGATCCGGACCCTGGTCCACGCCTTCTACGGCCGCGTGCGCGCCGATGCGGTGCTGGGGCCCATCTTCGCCGGGGTGGTCGGGGACAACTGGGACCCCCACCTCGCCAAGATGTGCGATTTCTGGTCGTCGGTGATGCTGCGCAGCGCCCGCTACCAGGGCCGGCCGATGCAGGCCCATGCCGGCGTCGCGGCGCTGCGGCCGGAGCATTTCGCCGTCTGGCTGGGGCTGTTCCGCGCCACGGCGCGCGAGGTCTGCCCGCCCAGGGCGGCGACGCGCTTCATCGAGCGGGCGGAGAAGATCGCCGAGAGCCTGCGCCTCGGCGTCATGTTCCAGCGCGGCATCCTGCCGGACACGCCGGCGCGGCGCGCGGGGTGAGCGGCCATCGGCGTTCGCGTAGCCTCTCCCGCCTGGCGAGACCTTTTCAGATTTGATCACCTGAACCGACGCGCGCTTTCCACACTCCCCCTCCCCTTGCGGGAGGGGGTAGGGGGAGGGGGTTGTCGATGGCGAGAGCCAGCGTGGCGTAAGCCAGGATTTCTGCGGGATCGGTGACGACGCCCAGCATCAATTCATCGGCTCCGATACCCCCCTACCCCCTCCCGCAAGGGGAGGGGGAGGATAGAAGGGATGGGCCCGCCCAAACGGCGATGTCCTGAAAAGCTCTCGCTTGCGGGAGAGCAACGCACTGGCGGAACTGACTTACCGGCGGGCCGCGAAGGCGGCGACGGCGAAGCCTGCGGCGACCGCGGCCAGGCCGCCGGCCACGGTGACGATGGTCAGGGCCACCGACAGGTCGCTGCCCGGCGGGCCGAACAGCGCCAGGAAGCTGGCGCCCAGCCCGGTGGCGGAGATGCCGCCCACGGTCAGCAGCGATTGCAGGTCGGACGGATCCTTCGAAACGACGGCGCTCTTCGCGCGGCCTTCGGTGCGCGACAGGTCCATGACTTTCTCCCGGCGGGCCGGCTGAGCCAAACCCGCGGCTGCCGTCTCCATTATGTCAGAGGTATTGTCCCAGACATAGGGCGGCGAGAGCCCGGCGTCAGCCCCCGACCTGCATCCAGTAGCTCACGTAGAATGCAGACCAGCCCAGCGTCGCGAGCAGCAGCCGCACCCGCAGCGGCTGCATCCAGCGGGGCATGGCGGGCGTCAGCCGGTGCAGCAGCGCCCCGGCGCCGGCCAGCGCGACGAAACGCGGCAGCCGCACCAGCGGGGTCAGCAGCGCCAGCTCCCACAGCGGAACGCCCAGCCCCGGCGCGCTGGCGGCGGCGATCTTGTAGGGAATGCCGCTCAGGCTCGCCAGGATCAGCACCCCGGCCAGGCCGGCGGCGGAATCGGCGCCGGCCATCATCCCCTGCAGCCGGGCGATCATGGCGGGCGAGATCGCCGGCACCGCGTCGACCAGGGCGATCGCGGCCTGGGGCGCGTGGCTGGCGAAGATCGCCAGACCGGTGCCGCCGACCATCGCCCCGGCGGCGGCGGCGACCGCGGCGCGCAGCCCGGCCCGGCCGCCGCGAGCCAGCGCGATCAGCGACACCGGCACGTCCGGCACCACGAAGAACAGGCTGGCCTCGGCCACCCCCCAGAGGAAGGCGAGGAGGATCAGGGTGCGGTCCTTCATGCCGGCTGCCTGAATGATAGGACCGTCATCGCGAGCCCCGCAGGGGCGTGGCGATCCAGCGGCACCGGCCCATGGATCGCCACGGCGCTTCGCGCCTCGCGATGACGGGAGAAGGGCCTGTCATCTCTGCATTACTACTCCCAATCGGGGAACCTCGTGCCCTCGACCAGCTTCGCCATCGCCGCCTCCAGCCCCTCGACGAAGGCGTCGGTGTCCTCCGGCCGGTCGGCCAAAGGCGGGCCGACGAAGGCGTCGCAGAAGAACGGCACCGGCAGGAAGGCACCGCGCGGCAGCACCTTGCCCAGGCCGTGCAGATAGACCGGCACGATCGGCACGTCGGGCCGCCGCCGGGCCAGGTGGCAGATGCCCTTCTTGAAGCGCTGCAGCCGCTCCGGCTCGCCGCGCGATCCCTCGGGGAACAGGATCAGGATGCAGCCGCGGTCCAGCGCCTCGACACAGCCGGTCAGCGGGTCCTCGCCGCGCTCCCGCGCATGGCGGTCGAAGGGCAGGATGCCCATGCAGCGGGTCGAGAACCAGGCCATCGCCCGGCTGCTCATGAAATAGTCGGCGGCCGCCACCGGCCGCACCTTGTGCAGGATCCGGCTGGGGAACAGCGAGGTCAGGGCCACCGTGTCGGCATGGCTGTTGTGGTTGGCGACGATGATCGCCGGCCCGGTCATCGGCAGCCGCTCCGGGTTGCGTACATGCAGCCCCACGAACAGCAGCATCGCGGGCTTGGTCACCAGCCAGTGGAACAGCAGGCGCCACATCGTCGGCCGGCCCTCAATAGTAGAAATACCGCATGAAGTGGAAGAACAGCGGCGCGGCGAAGATCAGGCTGTCGATCCGGTCCAGCACGCCGCCATGGCCGGGGATCAGCGTGCCGGTGTCCTTGATGCCGATGTCGCGCTTGACCGCGGAGACGGTGAGGTCGCCGAAGAAGCCGCTGACCGCCATCAGCGCCCCGACCCACAACGCCATCGGCCAGGACAGCGGCGCCAGCAGCGGCCCGATCAGCCCGGCGACGATGGTGGTGGTGACCAGGCCGCCGACGAAGCCTTCCACCGTCTTGTTCGGGCTGACCGAGGGCGCGATCCTGTGCCGGCCGAAGATCCGGCCCCAGACATACTGCGCCACGTCGTTGCCCTGGGTCAGGATCAGCAGCAGCAGCAGAAGCCCGGCGCCGCCCGGCCCGGCCCGGCCCTCCTCCGGCAGCACGAACAGATAGGCGACGTGGCCGATGGCGAAGACGCACAGCATCAGGCCCCAATGCAGCGTGCCCAGGGCGCGCAGGAAGCCGGTGACCTCGCCGCGCAGCACCATCATCGCCGGCACCACCATGAACAGGTAGACCGGCACCCAGATGATGAAGAAGCCGTACTGCTCCTCGGCGATCCACCACCATTGCGTCGGGATGGCCAGATAGGCGACCAGCAGCACCGCGCGGTCGGCCCGGCGGGTCGGCACCACCGACAGATATTCCTTCAGCGCCAGGTAGCTCACCACCGCCAGCACCACCAGCACCGCGATCGGGTTCAGCACCAGGGCGATGCCGCCGGCGATCACGATCACCCACCAGGACCGGATGCGCAGCGTCAGCTCGGTCCAGTCCTTCTCCGGCTTGCTGCGGCGGAGGTACAGGACGGCGGCCTCGGCGACGACCAGCACGGCGACCAGCGCGGCCAGCGCCCAGGCGACGGCAGGGTTGACGGTCATGCCCCGATCTCCGCCAGGGCCGCGCGGCAGCGGTTCAGGATTGTGAGGATCGACAGCAGCAGCAGCGCCCCCAGCACCAGCGGCATCCACAGCGCCGGGGCCAGGATCTGGAAGAAGGCGGCGATGGCGAGGACCGAGAAGGCCAGCGCCCGGTCGGACTTGCCGAAGGGCCCGTCATAGCGCCGGCCGGCGCCGATGGTGCGGGCGGCGATGCCCGCGGCCTCGCCGATCACCGCCAGCAGCACGGTCACCACCACCAGCCAGGGCGGCGCCGGCAGCAGCAGTGCCAGCGGCAGGTACAAAGCCGCATCCGACACCATGTCGCCGACCTCATTGAGGAGGGCGCCCAGCGGGGTCGGCTGGAAGAACTCGCGGGCCAGCATGCCGTCGATGGCGTTCAGTGCCATGCGCAGCAGCAGGAAGGGCGGGTACAGCAGCAGCAGCCAGGGCCAGCCGGTAGCGGCCACCACCAGCCCCAGCAGCACCGACAGGCCGGCGGCGGCCAGGGTCACGGCGTTGGCGCTGATTCCCTTCCGCGCCAGCCGCGCGGCGGCGGGGCGCAGCAGCGCCTGGAATCTCGGCTTGATGTCGTAGAGCGATGGCATGGATCCCCCCGATCCGATCATTCCATCGCGGCCGTCATGGCTTTTTCGTGGTGCCGTCGCTGGTGGGATCCGCCGTCGGGTAGCCGGGATCGGTCAGGCAGGCGCGCAGCCAGGGCGCATCGTCCAGCGTGCCCGCCGCCTCGACGTCGAGCTTGGGCAGGGATGGCGGCCCGGACGGCAGCCGCATGCCTTCGGTCTTCGGCTGCAGGTCCCAGCGCCCGGTTTCATCGCCGAGGGTGTCGCCGCCCGGGCAGAGGGTATAGCCGGCCTGCCCCTCGAGCCCGCAGGTGGCGACCGGCTTCAGCTTGCCGTCGACGACCTCGGCGATCGACCGGGTCTCGTAGGTGCGGTAGGTCGCCCAGTCCTCGTCCACGCTGCAGATCCGGTTGCCGTTCTGGTAATGGCGGGTGGCATAGCAGGCGTAATAGTCCGCCCAGGAGCCGGCATGGGTCGGGAAGAACTCGCAGCGCGTGGCGAAGCCGGCGAAGGGGCCGCCGGTGAACTGGGCCAGGAAGCGCCGCTGCGCCTGTGCTTCCGCGATCAGGGCGAATTGCTGCGGATCGGTGTTGGAACGCTGCTTCAGATTGTTGGTGCGGTCGCGCATCGCGGTCAGGATCCTGTCGCGCCAGGTGGCGGGATCGCGGTCCACATCCTCCGGCCAGCCCGCGGGGTCGGCCAGGTCCTGGTCGCGCGCGGCCAGCCAGCGGCGCTGGCTGGCGACCAGCATGTCGTGGATCCCGGCGTCGCCCACGGCGGCCTTCAGGATCTGGGCATAGGCCTGGCCCATGGCCGCGTCGGCCGCCTTCAGCCGCTTGTCGCCGCAGATCGCCCGCTCGAGCCTGGTCGACGCCTTGCCGCAGTCGAGCGCCAGGGCGGGGCCGGAGAGGGCGAGGAGGGCGGCCGCGGCGAGCAGCAGGGATCTCATGGTCATGGCAACCTTGGACACGAGGCGGAGCGGGATGGCAAGGACATCCGTCCTCAACTGGGGGACATCATCTCCACCCCGAAACCGGGCGGGATCGTGGCGGAAGCGGGACGGTCACGCGGCGAGGCGCCGGCCGAACAGGATCACCCCGGCGCCGGCCAGACACAGCGCGGCGCCGGCCAGGTCGAAGCGGTCCGGCCGGCTGCCCTCGACCGCCCACAGCCAGGCCAGCGAGGCGGCGATGTAGATGCCGCCATAGGCGGCATAGGCGCGGCCGGCGAAATCGGAGTCCACCCGGGTCAGGGCCAGGGCGAAGACGATCAGGCTGGCGGTGCCGGGCAGCGCCCACCAGGGGCTGCCGCCCGGCCGCAGCCAGACCCAGAAGGCGAAGCAGCCGGCGATCTCGGCGACCGCGGCGATGACGAAGGCGAGGATCGTGGTCACGGCGGGCCACCCGGGTCCCCGGCGGCCTCCAGCCCGTCCACGAGCAGGCGGAGGAGCGCCAGGGCGAAGGCGTCCATGTTGACGGCGCGGTCGGCGCCGCCGGTGGCCAGGGTCGCCGTCAGCATCCGCGGGCCGCACAGCGCGATGCAGCTGTGTCCGGCCGGGTCGCCGTAGCGGTTGCCGGACGGTCCGGCGGCCCCGGTCTCGGCGATGCCCCAATCGGCCTGGAAGCGGTCGCGCACCGTCCGCGCCAGCAGCGCCGCATAGGGCTCGGTCGACGGGCGCAGCCCGGCCATCTCGGTCTCGCCGATCCCCAGCAATGCCTGGCGGGCGGTCTTGGTGTAGACCACCGCGCCGCCGAGGAAATAGGCGCTGGCCCCCGGCACGGCCAGCAGCGCGGCCGAGACCAGCCCGCCGGTCGAGGATTCGGCCACGGCGATGGTCTGGCGCCGCGCGGTCAGCAGCTGGGCCGCCTGGGCGGCGGCCGCGGCGATGGTCGTCATTCCGATCCTCGACTTTGATCCAGCCGCATCATAGCGGCGGCGACGCCCGTCGGGGCAAGGCATGCCGGCAGCCGGAGAGGCGGCGATATGCGCCCGATATGGCGCGGCCCGGGACCGGATATGGCAGCGGCGGAAATCGTCGCGCCGGCGGGGCGGCGGGCCGATTCCGGTTTGACAGGCCGGGCGCCGCCGCGCAGCTTCGGCCCGACCATCGCCCCTGAAGGATTGTCCCGATGCCGACCGTGATCACGCCGCCGCAGCAGACCCTCGTCCCGGTGCTGGGCAGCGACGCCACCTTCCCCGTCGGCCGCATCTTCTGCGTCGGCCGCAACTATGCCGCCCATGCCCGCGAGATGGGCCACGACCCGGACCGGGAGCCGCCGTTCTTCTTCGCCAAATGGGCCGATGCCGTGGTGCCCAGCGGCAGCACCATCGCCTACCCGGCGGCGACGAAGGACCTGCACCACGAGATCGAGCTGGTGGTGGCGATCGGCGCCGGCGGCACCGACATCGCCGCCGACCGGGCGCTGGGCCATGTCTGGGGCTATGGCGTCGGCCTCGACATGACCCGCCGCGACATCCAGGCCGAGGCCAAGAAGCTGGCGCGGCCCTGGACCATGGCCAAGTCCTTCGACCAGTCCGCGCCGCTGTCGGCGCTGAGGCCTGCGGCCGAGATCGGCCATCCGTCCCAGGGCGCGATCTGGCTGAAGATCAACGGCGAGACCCGCCAGTCCGGCGACCTGGCCGACCAGATCTGGCCGGTGCCGGAGATCATCGCCCATCTGTCGCGCTTCGTGGCGCTGCGCCCCGGCGACCTGATCATGACCGGCACGCCGGACGGCGTCGGTCCGGTCAAGCCGGGCGACCGGCTGGAAGGCCATGTCGACGGCGTCGGCGAGCTGTCGGTGACCTATCGCTGATGCCTGGCAGCACCTTTCGGACGACGCTCCCCTCTCCGTCATTGCGAGCGCAGCGAAGCAATCCAGGGGCCAGTGCGAACCGGCCCCTGGATTGCTTCGTCGGCTGCGCCTCCCCGCAATGACGGCGGAGGGAGGCGACGACCTGGACGCGGTGCTGGCGGACATCTGGGCCCGGCTCGGCCGCGCCACCGGCGAGCGCCGCCGCACCACCGGCCGGGTCGCGCTGGCCAGC
>NZ_JANX01000262.1 GCF_000767795.1 Inquilinus limosus MP06
GATGCAGCGGCAGTGGCCGCGGCCCCAGGCGCGGCATCATCGCCCGCCCCCAGCCCGGCCAGGACGCGCGAGATGTGGCCGGGGTCCAGCAGGGCGGACCAGCCGCGCAGCGTCTCGGGATCGGTCAGGGTTGCGGTCCAATGCTCTTGCCAGAGATCGAGGAAGCGGCGGGCCAGGTCGTCCGGGCTGTCGCCGTCGCCGGGCGGCGGGGCGTGGGGCGGTTTCGGCGCAGTCATCGGCGGCGATCATAGTCGGCCATGCCGGGCCTGCCTATGCCCGGCGGTTGCTGCGATGCGAAAGGATCGTGACATGCCGCCCCGCTCGGACCAGTATAGCCACAAATCCGTCAAAGCGGCCGTGTGCCCGCGGCCCCAAGAAGCGATAGGGACAACCCATGCCGACCAGTCAGGCCGCCCCTGGAAATGCCCCTTCGGCGGAAGGGCCGAAGGACCCGCCGATCACCATCAAGAAATACGCCAACCGCCGGCTCTACAACACGGCGACGTCGAGCTATGTGACGCTCGAGAACCTGGCCCAGATGGTCAAGGACGGCGTTGAATTCGTGGTCTATGACGCGAAGACGGGCGAAGACATCACCCGGTCGGTG
Source organism: Inquilinus limosus MP06 (assembly GCF_000767795.1). GTDB lineage: Bacteria > Pseudomonadota > Alphaproteobacteria > DSM-16000 > Inquilinaceae > Inquilinus > Inquilinus limosus_E. The sequence goes on from NZ_JANX01000262.1 coordinate 608, forward strand.
CTGACCCAGATCATCGTCGAGGAGGAGGGCAAGGGCCAGAACATGCTGCCGATCGGATTCCTGCGGCAGCTGATCAGCCTCTATGGCGACAACCTGCAGTTCATGGTGCCGCGCTATCTCGAATCCTCAATGGAGGCTTTCGCCCGCAACCAGGACCAGATGCGCCAATACTTCAAGGACGTCAGCGGGGTCTTCCCGTTCGGCGCCTTCGAGGAGATGGGCAAGCAGAACATGGCCCTGTTCGAGCGGGCGATGCAGATGTTCACCCCCTTCGCCGGCAAGGGCAAGCCGCCCGGGGCGGGCCCCGCCGAGGCCGCGGCCGAGCCGGCCAAGGCGGCCGAGCAGGGCGGGTCGATCGACACGCTGCGCCAGAAGCTGGACGACCTGCAGCGCCAGATCGAGGAGATCACCAAGCCGAAGCGGTGACGGCTGGGCCGAGCCTTACCCGTATGCGATCAGCCGGCCGAGCGCGCCGGCGAGGAACCACAGCACGATCGACCCCGCCGCCTGGATCCGGCCGAGCAGCGGCGGGGCGCGGTCCCAATCCGTCAGCGACCGGCGCCATACCCAGCGGAAGGCCAGGGCATTCGCAAGGGCTGCGGCGATCACCACGATCTTCAGCTGGAAGATGTCGGCCGCGGCCAGCGGCCCGGCATCGGCGGCGAACAGCGCGGCGCCGGTCACGACCATCAGCGCCAGGCCGGCCAGCGCGACCCGGGTCAGCAGGCGCGACACGGCACGGACAGGCAGGGACCGGCCGACGCCGACGAGGCGGAGGTCGAGCAACCCGATGCCTCCGGCCAGCAGCACCAGCCCCAGCAGATGCAGCAGATTGGCGGCCGGATAGAGCCACAGCGAATCGCGCATCAGGGTGCCGACGGCCGAGTGCTCGATCAACGCGGCGGTCTCGGCGAGCAGGCCGCCACCGGGCGGGGCATGCTCCATCGCCTCAGCGCAGCTCGACGGTGCGGCCGCCGATGGTGATGCGCTCGGCCCGCATCTCGTCGGCGACCACCCGGCTGGGATAGCCGACCACGGTCACCGGCGTGCCGACCGCGAGGTCCTCGCGCGGCAGGCCCCGACGGTCCATGCGCGATGGCGGCGACAGCACCACATGCCAGGTCTTGCCGTCCTGGGTCAGGGTGATCTGGCCGTGCGGGTTCTGGTAGCTCGCGGCCTCGATCGGCCCGGAGAGCGTGAGCGTCGTGTTGGCGTCATAGGTGCTCCAGCCGTGATGGGCCAGGGCGGTGGCGGGAATGAGCGCCGCCAGCAGGATGATCGGCACGCACCGGGGCATCTGTCGTCTCCCGTGCTGATGGATCTCCGTGTCAGATTGGGTGCCGCGCCCGCGATGCAATCGTCCGGGCACAAAAAAGCCCCGCCGAAGCGGGGCTTTTACGGTGCGGAGCGCCGGTTGCGTCACTCCTCGTCGGTCGAGACCAGCTGGATGTAGTTCTGCAGGCCCATCTGGCTGATCAGGTACTGCTGCGATTCGAGCCAGTCGATATGCTCCTCGGTGTCGCCGAGGATCTTCAGCAGGATCTCCTTGGAGACGAAGTCGCGCACCGATTCGCAATGCGCCATCGCCTCCTTCACCGTCTTCTGGTTGAAGGTCTCGAGGCCGAGATCGGATTCCAGCATCTCCGGCACGTTCTCGCCGATGCCGAGCTTGCCGAGATCCTGCAGATTCGGCAGGCCCTCCAGCACCAGGATGCGCTCGATCAGCAGATCGGCATGCTTCATCTCGCCGATCGATTCCTCATAGACCTTCTTGGCCAGGCGCTTGATGTCCCAGTTCTTGAGCATCCGCGCATGCAGGAAATACTGGTTGATCGCGGTCAGCTCGTTCTTCAGAACCGCGTTCAGGTGGTTGATGACTTTCTTGTCGCCCTGCATTGCCGCCTCGGCCGTTGTCGTCGATGTCGGGTCGCACCTTAGAACGATTACAGGACTCCGTAAAGTTTTACTTGTGTGATTGAGAGACAGTCGCAGCTTTACTGAAAATCATTCTTGATCTCCGCTGGAGACGCGGCGCCCAGTGCCAGCAAGGCCAGGCTTTCCGCCGCCAGCGGATAGGCCGGCGCCGCCTGCTCCAGCCGTGCCACGCTAGGCGTGCGCGCCGTGTCCAGCCAGGGATGCCAGGCGCCGAGCGGCGGCAGCGCGAACTCCAGCTCCTCCGGCGCGGGGTTGAGCAGCAGCAGCAGTGGCGGCGTGCCCGCCCGGCTCAGCAGCACGCCGAGGGCGAAGCCGGCGGGGTCGCCCCAGTCGGCGCCGTCCATGGGCTGGCCGTCCGGCCGCAGCCAGGCGATGTCCGACAGGTCGTCCCGACCGCTGGGGCCGCCATGCAGGAAGCGGGGCTGGCGCAGCGCGGGATGGGCCTGGCGCAGTGCCACCACACGGGCCACGAAATCGACAAAGCCGGGATCGGCCGCGGACCAGTCCAGCCAGGTCAGGGGGCCGTCCTGGCAATAGGCATTGTTGTTGCCCTGCTGGCTGTGGCCCAGCTCGTCGCCGCCCAGCAGCATCGGCACGCCCTGGCTGAACAGCAGCGTCGCCACCAGGTTGCGTCGCCGCCGCAGCCGCCGCGCCAGGATCGCTGCATCCTCGGTCGGCCCCTCGGTGCCGCAGTTGTCGGAGTGGTTGTCGCCGGTGCCGTCGCGATTGCCCTCGCCATTGGCCTCGTTGTGCTTCTGGGCATAGGAGACGAGGTCGGCCAGGGTGAAACCGTCATGAGCGGTGACGAAGTTGACCGTCGCCCGGGCGCCGCGGCCGCCATGGTCGAACAGGTCGGCGGAGGCGGAGAGGCGCTGCGCCAGCTCCGGCCGCGATCCCGGATCGCCGCGCCAGGCCCGGCGGATGCCGTCGCGGTAACGGTCGTTCCACTCCGACCACCCCGTCGGGAACTGGCCGACGCGCCAGCCGCCGGGGCCGATGTCCCAGGGCTCGGCGATCAGCTTGCACGGCGCCAGCACCGGGTCCTGCGCCACCGCCTGCAGGAACGGCGCGGCGGCGGAGAACTCGCCGTCGACCCGGGCCAGGGTGGTGGCCAAGTCGAAGCGGAAGCCGTCGACATGCGCCGCCTCGACCCACCAGCGCAGGCTGTCCATCACCATCTGCAGCACCCGCGGATGGCCCAGGTCCAGCGCGTTGCCGGTGCCGGTCGGGTTGAACGGCTCGCGCCGGTCATGCGCCGCGTGCTGGTAGTAGGACAGGTTGTCGATGCCGCGGAAGTTCAGCGTCGGGCCGAAGACGTCGCTCTCCGCCGTGTGGTTGTAGACGACGTCGAGGATCACCTCGATCCCGGCCCGGTGCAGCGCCTTCACCGCGTTGCGCAGCGCTTCGAGAGGGGGGAGGGCGCCGGCATAGGCGGGATGGACGGAGAAGAAGGCGGTGGTGTTGTAGCCCCAGTAGTTGCTGAGGCCGCGCTCGACCAGCGCCCGCTCGTCGATGAAGGCATGGACCGGCATCAGCTCGATCGCGGTGACGCCCAGCCGGCGCAGATGGTCGACCATCACCGGATGGGCCAGCCCGCCCAGCGTGCCGCGCAGCGGCTCCGGCACGCCCGGATGGCGCATCGTCAGGCCGCGGACATGCGCCTCGTAGATCACCGTGTCGGCCCATGGCGTGCGCGGCGCCTCGTCGCCCTCCCAGTCATGAGCCGGGTCGATGACGACGGCTTTCGGCACGAAGGGGGCGCTGTCGCGCGGGTCGAAGGACAGGTCGGCCGCCGGGTCGCCGCGGGTATAGCCATGCACCGAATCGTCCCAACGGAAACTGCCTGCCAGGCCCTTCGCATAAGGGTCCAGCAGCAGCTTGTTCGGGTTGAAGCGGTGGCCGTCCAAGGGGGCATAGGGGCCGTGGACGCGATAGCCGTAGACGGTGCCGGCCCCGGCGCCGGGCAGGACGCCGTGCCAGACCTGGTCGGTGCGGGCCGTCAGCTCGTACCGCGCCGCTTCCTGCCGGCCCCCGGCGTCGAACAGGCACAGTTCGACCCGCTCGGCATGGGCGGAGAACAGGGCGAAGTTGACGCCGTCCCCGGTCAGCGTGGCGCCCAGCGGCCAGGGACTGCCGGCCGGAAGCGGTCCCGTGGGAAAGTTGGTCGGCAGCGGCATCGTGACGGTTCCTTCGAGCCTGTCCGGAGGGCAGGATGGGGCGCGCAGGCGCCGCCCGTCCACCGGCCATCATGGCCGGCCGCCGCCGACACGATTTCACCACGTTTCGCCGCTAGCCGTTGCCCAGCCGTTCGCCGAAAGGACCGACAGCGTGACGACCCTCGCCGATCCCGACCACAGCCCGGCCGCGCCGACCGATCCGCATCCCGTCCCGCCGCGCGACGGCGAAGGACCGCGAATCGGCGTCATCGCCGCGATGATCGTCGCCTTCATCGCCCTGGTCGCCGCGGTCTATCTCGGCGTCGAAAGCCGCACCGCCGGCCAGTCCCGCGACGGGCTGCAGGCCCGGCTGACGACGGCGGAGCAGGAGCTGGCGGCGCTGAAGCAGGCCGGCGGCAACCGCGACGCGCTGAAGGCCGAAGCCGACCGGCTGCAGGCGCAGATCGGCGAGGCCAAGGCGGCGCTGGACCAGATCGGCCAGCGCCATAATCAGGCCGTCCGCGACGCCGATGCGGCCGCGGCCCAGGCGCGGGCGGCACAGGACCAGACCAAAGCCACCGAATCGCAGCTGGCGGAAAAGCAGGCGCAGGTCACTGACCTCACCGGGCAGCTCGACCAGCTGCGGTCGCAGGAAGCGGCGCAGCGCGAGAGCTACGGCCGGCTGAACGCCGATGCCGCGGCGGTGAACGGCCAGCTGGCGCAGGCGACGGAGCAGCTGGGCAAGACCCAGGGCGACCTGGCGGCGGCCCGCCAGCAGCTGGCTGACCTGCAGGCCCAGATCGCCCGCACCCAGGACGAGCTGAAGCGTCAGGCCGAGGCGCCGAAGCCGTAACGGTGGGGCGACAGGCCTGTCCGGACGTCATAGGCTGGGTTCGCGTCTGCGAGCCCAGCGTGCGGCCCAGACTGCGGAGAATGCCATGGCCAAGGCCCGCGTGTTCCGGTCCGGCAACGGCCAAGCCGTTCAACTGCCGAGGCAGTTCCGCCTCGAGGGGCGCGAGGTCGAGATCTTCCGTCGCGGTAACGAGATCGTGCTGCGCGAGAAGCGGCGCGGGATGGCCCGCGCCTTCGAGTTACTGGCCGAGCTTCCGATCGGCATCGAAGACCGAAGCGATCCGCTCCCGCAGAAGAGGGAAGCATAGGCAGAGTTCGCTTTGGCGAACCTGAGCCATGACCTGGGACCGATGATTCGGGTCAAACTCCGCCGGAAGAATTGCATTCGGCGCTTCCTCTCCCGCTTGCGGGAGAGGAAACGCGAGAAAACGCCCGACCTTCCGTTGCTCCCGATGATCGGGCTGGAAGGATCAAGCCTCATTCCGTCCCTCACCCCGCCCATTCGAACAGCACGGTCGACAGCGGCGGCAGGGTCAGCAGCAGCGAGAAGGGGCGGCCGTGCCAGGGCGAGGCCTCGGCCTCGACGCCGCCGCCATTGCCCATGCCGGAGCCGCCATAGACGGTGGCGTCGGTGTTCAGCCGCTCGGCCCAGCGGCCGCCCAGCGGCACGCCGATGCGGTAGCCCTGGCGCGGCACCGGGGTGAAGTTGGAGATCGCCAGCACCGGCCGGTCGCCGTCGTTGCCCAGGCGCAGCCAAGCCAGAACCGAATCGGCGCTGTTGCTGGCGTCGATCCAGTCGAACCCCTCGGGCTCGCAATCGCGCGCATGCAGGGCCGGCAGCTCGCGATAAAGGCGGTTCAGGTCACCGACCAGCCGCTGCACCCCGGCATGATGCGGCCCGGCCTCCAGCAGGTGCCAGTCCAGGCTGCGGTCGCGGCTCCACTCGTTGCGCTGGGCGAATTCGCCGCCCATGAACAGCAGCTTCTTGCCCGGATGGGCCCACATGAAGCCGAAATAGGCGCGGAGATTGGCGAATTTCTGCCAGTCGTCGCCCGGCATCTTGCCCAGGAGCGACCCCTTGCCGTGCACCACCTCGTCATGGCTCAGCGGCAGCACGAAGTTCTCGCTGAAGGCGTAGAGCAGGCCGAAGGTCAGGTCGTGATGATGCCAGTGCCGGTGCACCGGGTCCTTCTGCATGTAGCGCAGGGTGTCGTTCATCCACCCCATGTTCCACTTATAGCCGAAGCCCAGGCCGCCGAGATGGGCGGGGCGCGACACGGCCGGCCATGCGGTCGATTCCTCGGCCACGGTGGCCACGCCCTCATGCCGGCCATAGACCTCGACATTGGTCTGGCGCAGGAACTCGACCGCCTCCAGGTTCTCGCGGCCGCCGAAGCGGTTCGGCACCCATTCCCCGGCCTTGCGGCTGTAGTCGAGATACAGCATCGAGGCCACGGCATCGACCCGCAGCCCGTCGACATGGAAGCGGTCGAGCCAGTAGAGCGCGTTGCCGAGCAGGAAGTTCCGCACCTCGGCCCGGCCGTAATTGTAGATCAGCGTGCCCCAGTCCTGGTGCATGCCCTGGCGCGGATCGGCATGCTCATAGAGCGCGGTGCCGTCGAACCGGGCCAGGCCGTGCTCGTCGGTCGGAAAGTGCCCGGGCACCCAGTCCAGCAGCACGCCGAGGCCGGCGCGGTGGCAGCGGTCGACGAAGGCGGCGAAATCCTCCGGCGGGCCGAAGCGGCTGGTCGGGGCGTAGAGGCCGATCGGCTGGTAGCCCCAGGAGCCGTCGAACGGGTATTCGCTGACCGGCAGCAGCTCGATATGGGTGAAGCCGAGGCCGGCGGCGTAGGGGATCAACTGGTCGCCCAGCTCGCGCCAGGACAGCGGCCGGTTGCCCTCCTCCGGCACCCGGCGCCAGGACCCGGCATGGACCTCATAGATGCTGATCGGGGCGTCGCGCCGCTGCGCCGCCGGGCGCCGCGCCAACCAGCCGCCATCGTCCCAGCCGTAATCGGGCAGGCCGTGCACGATCGAGGCGGTCTTCGGCGGATGCTCGGCCCGGAAGCCGAACGGGTCGGTCTTCAGCGGCAGCAGGTCGCCGTTCTGGCCGCGGATCTCGAACTTGTAGGCCGCGCCGGGGCCGACGCCGGGCAGGAAGATCTCCCACACGCCGATTCCGGGATGCAGCCGCATCGGGTGCAGCCGCCCGTCCCAGTTGTTGAAATCGCCGACCACCGCGACGCGGCGGGCATTCGGCGCCCAGACGGCGAAGACCGTGCCGTCCACCCCGTCCAGCGTGCGCGGATGGGCGCCCAGCCGGTGGTACAGCTCCAGATGCGTGCCCTCGCCCAGCAGGTGCAGGTCGACCTCGCCGAAGCTGGACGGGAAGCGGTAGGGATCCTCGATCTCCCACACCCCGCCGGCGGTGCCGTAGTCGATGCGCAGCCGGTAGCGGGGCGGGAAGGGGCGGCCGATGCGGCCGTCGAACACGCCGTCCGGGTGGCGCTGCTCCAGCCGCGCCAGCGCCGCGCCGCTGTCCGGGTCGATCGCCTCGACCGCCGCGGCGTCGGGCCGGAAGCAGCGGAGCACCGTGCCGTCCCCATCCGGATGGGGGCCGAGCACGCCGAACGGGTCGGGATGGTCCGAGGCGATGAGGGCCGCGATGTCGGCCGGGTCGGTCAGGCGGCCCGCGGCATCGGTGCCGGCCGGCGGGCGAGGGGGCGCTGCGTTGGTCATCGAAGCCTCCATCCTGCCGCGATCTTGACCGGTTCTCTCCGGAAACAACAAGGGCGGATCCGGG
>NZ_JANX01000263.1 GCF_000767795.1 Inquilinus limosus MP06
CAAGGTGCGGTCGGTGCCGAGGAAGGTCTCGATGAACGGCGTCGCCGGATTGGCCAGAAGCTGGTCGGGCGTCGCGAACTGCTCCAGCCGCCCGGCGCGGAAGATGGCGATCCGGTCGGCCATCTTCACCGCCTCGTCCAGGTCGTGCGAGACGAAGATGACGGTCTTCCGCAGCGCCGCCTGCATGCGCAGGAACTCGTCCTGGATCGTCTCGCGGTTGATCGGGTCGATGGCGCCGAAGGGCTCGTCCATCAGCAGCACCGGCGGGTCCGCCGCCAGGGCGCGGATCACGCCGACGCGCTGCTGCTGCCCGCCCGACAGCTCCTTCGGATAGCGGTCCATGAACACCGCCGGCTCCATCGCCACCAGCTCCAGAAGCTCGGCGGCGCGGGCGCGGGACTTCTTCCTGTCCCAGCCCAGCAGGTCGGGCACGACACAGATATTCTCGGCCACGGTCTTGTTCGGGAACAGCCCGATCTGCTGGATCACGTAGCCGATCGACCGGCGCAGCCGGATCGGGTCGACCGCCCTGGTGTCGCGGCCGTCGATGAACACGGTGCCGCCGGTCGGTTCGATCAGCCGGTTGATCATCCGCATGGTCGTGGTCTTGCCGCAGCCCGACGGGCCGAGCAGGACGCAGATCTCGCCGGCCGGCAGGTCGAAGCTGACCTCGTCGACCGCGGTCACCGGGCCGGCAGGGGTGTCGAAGACCTTGGTCAGGCGGTCCAGCCGGATCATGCCATCGCCCCCCGGGCCAGCCCCTTTGAGGTCAGCCGCCGCTGCGCCAGCGCCAGCAGCAGGTCGACCGCGATCGCCAACAGCGACACCGCGACCGCGCCGGTGATCAGCTGCCGCGGGTCCGACTGGCTGATGCCGCGCGAGATGAAGGTGCCGAGGCCGCCGGCGCCGATATAGGCGGCGATCGCCGTGACCCCGATGTTCATCACCGCGGCGGTGCGGATGCCGGCCATGATCACCGGGATCGCCAGCGGGATCTCGACCTGGCGCAGCCGTTGCGCCGCGCTCATGCCCATGCCGATGCCGGCCTCACGCAGCGCCGGGTCGACATCGACGATGGCGGTGTAGGTGTTGCGGATGATCGGCAGCTGCGAATAGAGGATGATCGCGATCACGGCCGGCACGCTGCCGATGCCGTGGCCGATCGGCGACAAGAGCGGGATCATCAGCCCGAACAGCGCCACCGACGGCACCGTGATCATCATCGAGGCGAGGTAGAGAACGACGTCCGCGGCCCGCTTCGACTGGGTGATGGCGATGCCGATCGGCACGGCGGTGACGATCGCGATCGACACCGCGACGGCGACAATCGACAGGTGCTCCAGCGCCCGCGCCGCGATCACGTCCAGGTTGTCGTAGGCAAAGGTGAGCGTCTCCATCAGGCCGCGTTCCCGTGATTGCCCCGCCGTCAAAGGTCGAGATACAGCCTCGCCGCGTTGTCGTAGGTGAAGCGCAGCGGCACCGATCCCTGCACCCGCCAGACCTCGACCGCCTCGCCTCCCATCAGCCGGCAGGCGCCCTCGGTATCGACGACGGCACCGCCATAGAGCCGGTTGGCGAGGTTGAGGATGGCGGTCTGGTGCATCGCCGCGCTGCCGCTGCCGCAGGCATCCTTCACCAGCGCGACGCGGATACCGAGATCGACCGCGTCCTTCACGGTCTGGGCGATGCAGGCCTCGGTCCACACCCCGGCGACGAACAGCCATTCGGTGCCGAGCGCCGCCAGCCGGCCGGCCAGCCCGCCGCCGGCGAAGGCGCTGGCGTCCGACTTCACCAGCACCGGCTCGCCGTCGGTGGGGCCGACCTCCGCACAGATCTCCGACATCGGGTCGTTGGCGTCGCTGAAGGCCGAGGTGCCGTCCGCCATCACCGGGTGGAACGGCCTCGCCCGCTGGGCCGCCAGATCGACGACATAGGCCGAGTGCAGGACCGGGATGCGGGCCGCCCGCGCCGCCCGCTGCAGCCGCTGGACATTGCCGATCACCGCGTCGAAGCCCTCGACCAGGTAACGGCGGTCACGGCGGTGCTCCTCCTGCAGGTCGACGAACAGCGCCGCCGCCCGGTGCGGCTCGATGGCGAGAGGGGTCTTCATTACACCTCTCCGCCCAGCAGCTCGTCCTCATAGGGGAAGCGCGACAGCACCTCGGTGCCGGTCTCGGTGATCAGGATCTCGTCCTCGAGCTTGACGCCCTCGCGGCCGCCCTTCTCGCCGATATAGCTCTCGACGCTGACCACCATGCCGGGCAGCAGATGGCCGTCGCGGCCATAGGTCTCATAGTCCATGGCATGGGCGATGAACGGGGTCTCGCCATGCATGCCGACGCCGTGCATCACCGAGGTGTAGCGCTGCTCGACGAAGCGGTCGGGAATCCTCCAGGCCTTTTCCGCCACCTCGCGGAACGCCATGCCCGGCTGGACGATGCCGATATTGTGCCGGATCTGGTCATGGGCCATACGGTACAACATCTTCTGGTAGTCGGACGGCCGGCCCGGCCCGCAGCGGAAGGTGCGCGAGAAGTCGGAGTAGTAGCCGTAGCAGCCGATTGTGTCGGTATCGAGCGCCACCAGCTCGCCCGGCCGGACCTTGCGGCCGCCGGCCTCGCTGAACCAGGGGTTGGTGCGCTGGCCGGAGGTCAGCAGCCGGGTCTCGATGAACTCGCCGCCCTGGCGGATCACCTCGTGATACATGATGGCGAACAGCTCGTTCTCGGAGATGCCGGGCCGGATCGCCTCGCGCACCGCGGCCACCGCCGCCTCCGCCCCCGCCATCGACGCCTGGAGGCACTTGATCTCCTCCGGCGTCTTCACCGCGCGCACGGCCAGGATCTCTCCCTGGCAGTCGGCGACGGTGCAGCCGCGCTTCTCCAGCGCCAGCGCATGCAGGTGGTTGCAGCGGTCCAGGCCGATCTTCATCGACCCGCCGCCATGGGTCCGCAGCAGGTCGGCGATCTCGTCGGCGAAGGCGCCGGCGCTCTCGCCGTCGCGGTTCGACACCGACGACCAGACCAGCTTCGACGGCCGCGCCTCGTCCACCGTGTCGAGCACGGTGGAGACGTGATAGCTCTGCGGATACTCGAACAGGACGACCGGCCCTTCGGCGGGCACGAAGAAGTAACGGGTCGAGTTGCGCAGGAAGTAGCCGAACATGTTGCGCGACCCGGTGGCGTAGCGCTGGTTGTACGGGTCGAACAGCACCACCGCGCCATAGCCGACCTCGACCATCCAGCGGCGCAGCCGGGCCAGCCGGCCCCGGCGCAGCGCGTGGACGTCGACGAAGGACGGCTCGGTGTCCGACAGCCACATGCCAACGGATTCGTCCGCGGTCGCCGGATGGCGCATCCGCTCGGCGAAATCGACGTCCTCGACGCTGTCGGGGTTGAACACCACGATGCTCATGCGCGTCTCCCTGTTCGGCCCAGGATGCGACGCCCGGCAGGGAGGGTTCGTGCGGAAATCCGCAAGGAGAATGCGGAATTCCGCTGCGGAGTCGATTGATCAGCTGCGGCGCGCAGCCCGAGGGGATATGCCCTCCTGCTCCCGGAACGCCCGGGCGAAGCTCGACATGTCGGAGAAGCCGCAGGCCAGGGCGACATCGCGCACCGGCAGGGTGGAATGGGCCAGCAGATCCGCCGCCCGCCGCAGCCGCAGCCGGCGGTAATAGGCGCCGGGGGAGATGCCGGCGGCGGCGCGGAAGGCACGCTCCAGCTTGTCGGCGGAGACGCCGAGCCGGCCGGACAGATCGGTCATGCGCAGCCGGTCCTCCACCGCCTCCTCCATGATCGCGATCGCCGACAGCACCAGCTCGTCCCGGATGCCGGTGCGCAGCCGCAGCGGCATCAGCTTGCGGTCGATGCTGGAGCGTAGTGGGCTGTGCACGAACCATTCGGCGACCCCGGCCGCCAGTTCGGCCCCGCAATCGGCGCCGATGATGTCGAGCATCATGTCGAGGCTGCCGACACCGCCGGCGGAGGTGAAGCGCTTGCGGTCGATGACGTAGAGGTCGCGGCGCAGCTCGATCTCGGGGAAGGCCTCGGCGAAGGCCGGCTGGCTGGTCCAGTGCAGGGTGCAGGCATGGCCGTCCAGGAGGCCGGCACGGGCCAGGAAGAAGGCGGCGTCGGCGACCGCGCCGATCCACGCCCCGGCCCGCAGGCTGCGGCGGATCCAGGCGACGGCCTGTTCGGCCACGACGTGGTCCGCGTCGCCGCCGGAGCACACCACGATGCGGTCGACCAGCGGTGCGTCGCGTGCTCCCAGCACCGGCTCGATCGCGAAGCCGTTCGACGCCCGGACCTTACCGCCGGACAGGCCGACGGCGATCCAGCGGTAGCATTCCCGCCGGGCCAGGATGTTGGCGGCCCGCAGCGGCTCGATCACGGAGCTGAAGGCCATGGTCGGGAAGCCGGGGAAGACCAGGACCGCGAAGGTGACCGGCATCCCCTGCTGTGCGCGCCCGCGCGGCGCCGGAGCGTGAATCACGTTGCGTCCCTGGCGCAGATCGTTGCATCCCTGTCGGATCGCGGAGTGTTCCGCCCGACGGCGCCGCGGTCAACGTCCCCCATCCGGATGGCGTCGCATGAGCGTGTCATGGGCCACATCGAGTCCCGCGGAGCTGCGGGCGCATCACGCCCGGGATGCCGAGGAGCGGGCCGGCCCGGTGCCCGAAAATGTGGACGAGGCTGCGCTCGCCGAGGCCGGCGCCTTCCGCGGCGGCCTGCTGTTCACGCCGCCGGATCCCGTGCCGGGCGCCGCCATCGTCTATTTCCATGGCGGCGGCTTCGTGGCCGGCAGCCCGGCCACCCATCGCTGCGTCACTGCCTGGCTGGCGAAGCTGACCGGGATGCGCGTGCTGTCGGGGCGCTACCGCCTGGCGCCGGAGAGCCCCTTCCCGGCCCAGCGCGACGACGCGGCTGCGGCCTGCGCCACCGCGGCGGCGATGTTCGGGACGGAGGCGAAGCTGATCCTCGCCGGCGACAGCGCCGGGGCCTGCGTCGCGCTCTGGGGCCTGCGCGCGCTCGCGCCGGATCTGCGCGCGCGTATCGCCGGGCTGGCGCTGCTGTATGGCGGGTATGGCGGCAGGACGGGCGAGAGCGTCGCCCGCTACGGCACGCCGGAGAACGGGCTCGATGCCGGGACCCTGATCGCCATGTACCGGCGCCTCGGCGCGGCGGCGGACGATGCGGGGATCTGGCCCACGGCCTTCGCGGGCGAGATCGCCGAACCGGCCTATGTCCTGGCGGCGGAGCTGGACGCGGTGTTCGACGATTCGGCCCGTCTGTTCGACGGCCTCCGCCCTGCCGCGCCGGACAGCCGGTTCGTCGTGGCCGCCGGCCAGGACCATGGCTTCCTCAAGAGCGCGGGCCGGGATCCTTCCGCGGCGCGGGAGCTTGAGGCTCTGTCTGCCTGGCTGCGGGCGCGTGTCAGCCCCCCTTGACCATCCGTGTGCAGACGGGCGGGGCAGCCTGGCGCCCCATCAAGCGGCCCTCCCGGAGGGACTAAGCGATCACTCGGGTTGATGACAACAGACGCAAAGCTTGTTGCCGTCGAGATCCCGAAAATAGGCCCCGTAGTAGTTGGGATGATAGTGCGGCCGGAGACCTGGAGTTCCCTCATCGGTCCCTCCGTGCGCAAGCGCCGCGGCGTAGCACTGGTCGACGAGCGAGCGGGTTTTCGCCAACAGGGCGACCATCTGCCCATTCCCAACCGTTGCGGGTCGCCCATCAAACGGACGGGCGACGATGAACAGGGGACGGTCCGCGCCCGGCGCCTTCCAATAGGCCCATTTGTCATCGGCGAATTTGAGAATCAGGCCCAGAGATTCAAATACGGGGCCGTAGAATTGCAGTGCACGGCTGACGTCGGCCACTCCGACCGTTATATGCGAAAGCATTGTGGGGTTCCTCTCCTAGGCAGTCCCTCTGACCTCGACCTCAGCACAGGAACTCGCTTCTCGGCGAACTGGCGCCAGCCGGGCGTTGCTCGACCGCCGAAGCAGGCCTCTGCCGAACCGGGTTATCAGCGCTTCGCGCAAGGCATTAGTCTAGCACACCGTGCGGGTCCGCTGCCGACCGCCCCCGCATGCTTGATCAAACTTCGGTAAGCGACCTCGATCAGCGACAGTTGGCGAAACGATTAGCTGGACGTTCAATTGGCAACCATCAGAGATGTTGCACGCGCGGCCGGCGTCTCGACCGCGACCGTCTCCGCCGTGGTGAATGACTCGGCCTATGTCAGCCCGGCGCTGCGGGCCGGGTGCTCGCCGCCATCAGCGAGCTGCAATACGCGCCGTCCGCGGTGGCCCGGAACCTCAAGCGCGGCACAAGCCAGCTGATCGCGCTCGTCGTCGCCGACCTGGCGAATCCCTTCTTCGCCCGCATTGTCTGTGCCGCCGAAGCCGCGGCGACCGCCTGGGGCTATTCGCTGGTGGTGTTCAACAGCGACGACAAGCCGGAGGCCGAGCGGCGGGCATTGTCGCGCATCAAGACGCTATCATGCGACGGCGTGGTGCTGGTGCCGGTCGGCAGCCAGTCGCAGTACCTGAGACGGGATTTCGAGGGGAACTCCATGCCGTCGGTCCTGTTCGGCCGCACGGTCGACGGCAACCGGTCGGATACGGTGACGCTCGACAATGTCTCGGCGGCGCGGCAGGTGACGACCTATCTCCTCGACCTCGGCCATCGCCGGATCGGGACCATCACCGGCCCGCTGCATCTGAGCTCCGGCCGCGGCCGCCTGGACGGCATGCTCGAAGCAATGCAGGAGCGGGGCGTGTCTCCGCGGAACGATCATGTCCGCAGCGGTGACTTCCGCGAGAACGTGGCCTATTCGGTGACGCGCGACCTGCTGCAACAGCCGGATCGCCCCACCGCGCTCTATGTGGCCAACGGCGTCATGGTCTTGGGTGCGATGCGGGCGATCGTCGATCTCGGCCTCCGCTGTCCCGAAGACATCTCCGTTGCGTCGACCGACACGATCCCCGGTATCGGCGGGCTCCGGACGCGGCTGACGCGGACCGAACATCCAGTCGACGACATGACCAGTGAGGCGCTGCGGATGCTGGTCGACAGAATAAACCACGGCGTGGAGCTGCCGCCGCGCAAAGTGATGTTCCAGCCCACATTCGTCCTGGGGGACAGCTGCGGCCCTGTCGTGGAGTCCGGCAGATGACGGCGCATGGGACCACCTCCTGAATACGGCGGCTGGATCCGATATCTGTTCGAGCCCGGCCAGGCGGCACTGGCATCTTCCGCCTCATCCTTCTTGCCTCGCGAGGCTTCGGCCGACACCGGCCGAAGGCGCGAGGTTCCGATGCTTTCCGGCTCCCGGCTGATCCAAGGCGCCCGGGAGCGGTCATCGTGCTCGAGGTCCGGAGAGAGCGGACAAGGCTGAAGCCGACCGAGGCCACTGATCCCGTGAAGAAGCTGCTTCGGCGTTGATGCCGGAGCGAGCTTGCAATTCCTCGAGTTATCAATATCATTATCAATATCGATAATCTGGATCAGGAACGGGGATGCGTGCCATTGCGCAGGACGGCATACGACCCGGTAGGGGCGCCGAGGTCTTCGACGGCCTCAAGCGGATGATCATGCTGGGCGAGGTCGCACCGGGCTTTGCGCTGCTCGAGCTGGAGCTGGCGCAGCGCTTCCAGTGCAGCCAGGGCACGGTGCGCGAGGCCCTGCTGGCGCTGCAGGAGGAAGGGCTGGTGCATCGCCTGCCGCACAAGGGCACGCGCGTCGCCGACTGCACCGAGGACGAGGCCGCCGAGATGTTCCGGCTGCGGCATGGCATCGAGACCCGCGGCATCGTGCGCGCCTTGCGGCGGCCCGACCCTGCCCTGTTGCCGGACCTGACCGCCCTGATCGAGGGCATGGAGGCGCGCGCGGAGGCCGGCGACGAATACGGCCAGACCGAGCTGGACCGCGCCTTCCATCGCCGGCTGTTCCGGACGGCCGGCCTGCCGGCGGTGGAGCCGCTGCTGCACCGCTGCATCCTGCACAACCACCGCTTCAAGATCACCCGCAGCGGCGAGCGGCGCGACCTGGCGGCCACGGCCCGGCGGCACTGGACCATCGTCGAGGCGCTGGCGGCGCGCGACGAGGCCACGGCCGTCGCTGCCATCGGCCACCACATCGAGACCATCGTCGATGTCGGCCCGTCGATCTTCGGCGCCGCCCCCGAGGGACCCAAGGCATGACCGGCTTCGATCCGAACGACGCCCCGAACCCCGAGATGGCGGCGATCATGGCGCGGCTGGCCGCCGAGGACGGCCACCTGCCGGACCGATCGTCCCTGCCGGCCCCGAAGGCCGGGCCCAGGCGGAGGCAGGCAATGT
>NZ_JANX01000264.1 GCF_000767795.1 Inquilinus limosus MP06
GGGGGTGGAGCTGCCGGTGCGCCCCGGCTACCAGGTGACGCCGGAGACCGCGGCTTCCGGCCTGCCCGCCGCCGCCCGCACCCTGGCGGCGCGCGGCCTGTCGATCCGCAGCATCGCCGGCCCGGTCGATGAGGCCACGGTCGCCGCCTGCGGCGAGGCCGGGGTGCCGATGATCCGCATCTGCGTCGCGGTCGACCCTGCCATGGGCTTCCGCGCCACGGTCGAGGACTGGCGCCGCCGCTTCGACGCGCTGCTGCCGGCGCTGGAGCGGCACGGCGTGGCGATCGGCATCCAGAACCATTCCGGCGCCCAGATCGGCAGCGCCGCGGGCGTGCTGTACCTGATCGAGCGCTACGACCCGAAGCATGTCTGCGCCGTGCTGGACATGGCACATTGCGGCGTGGCGGGCGAGCCGACGGAGCTGGCGGTCGACATCCTGTCGGGCCGGCTGCGCCTGGTGAACTTCAAGAGCGCCTATCAGCGCCGGCTGACCCCGCCGGAGGAGGACGCGGTGTACAAGGTGCACTGGACCACGCACCAGCACGCCGCCTATTCCTGGCGCGGCTTCGTGCAGGCGCTGCGCAAGGCCGGCTATGACGGCGCGTATTGCCTGCCGGCCGAATACAGCCACCCGAGCGGCCAGGGCCAGCGCATGGGCGACGAGGCGCTGCCGTTCCTGAAGGCGGATGTGGCGTATTTGGAGGGGTTGTTGGGGGAGGCGGCTACGACTGGCTGACAGTGAAGACCTAACGCGCCGGACGCGATGGGTAGTGTCATAGCTTCATGGGAGCGTCGGGCCTTCGTCATCCTTGGCGCCATTTGCCTCCAATCCGGATAGATTAACCGGCACTGCGGTGCGCTGGTTACGATGCCCCTTGTAATAAGTCCCCAAAAGGTAGCCGTTTAAAAAGTCTCCCTATTGCTGGGTCTTGCTTTGAGTGTTAATCGTCGCAGAAGGTGAGAAATCAATATTCCCGACCGCAGCGCCGCCGGTCGCATTGCCGTTTCCATGCACCTCTGCGGTCCCCCCGCACCCAGCCAGAAGCAATGCAACAGCAATCGTTGCCAATATGACCTTTGCCATCATCTCCTCCTACATTACCTGACCGAAGACACCACCCGTCATTGGCGACCAGCACTGACATCCTGCGCCTATAGGCATTGGTTGCCAGGGGCACATGCCCATTTGCGTGACGCAACGGTTGGACATCGGCCTAGTTGCGGGAGTTTGGTTCCCAACCTGAAAACCCGTATATCCGCCAGCATCAACGCGCGTGACTGGGATGGTTACATTCAGGCCTGTACCGCCGCTTGCATCTCCCTCAACTGTAGATGCATCCCCGCCGCAACCGCCCAGGACAAATATCACAGTGAGCAACAAAATTACTCTCATTGAAATAACCCTTGAAATAAGATGTATAAGATAACCGATTCCGCTTCGGCGTGCAATTGGCCCAACCTGTACGTGTTCCAAGCGTCCGATATCCAGCACCTGCACCCAAGCCGAGCGCCCCTGGTCTGGAAAATAAGTCTGACGAGGTGAGTGAAAAGATCTTGCGCACGGGCCTTCGCCTTATCTCACACGAGTCTCTTGACAGACTGCCTGCCTCGTGTATTCGTTTATTCGTGTATCGCGAGGTGATGATGGCGCTCAAAGATCTAGTCGCATCAAAGGCATCCCTCACAGAGGAAGCAATCGAAGAGATTGTTTCCGACTACGTCCGATTTGACGTCGACCAGAAGACTGTGTTCCTCACACCGGAGAGCCACAAGCTCTCCAACAAGGCTAAAATTTTAATCTATTTGACCGCCCTGCAAGGGTGGCCGTTCGTGATTGACGAAATTGTACCCTCAGACGCAAAGCCTTCTGAGATTGAAGATCACACTGGCATTCCTGGAGGCACATTGCGACCAATTTTGAAAGAACTCAAAGATCGGAAAATTATATTTGAGAAAGGCGGAAGATACTCAGTTCATTCAGCCGCGCTTCGAACCATAAAGTCGGAAACCGATGGGCCATCCAATGGCACACGGGAACGAAGACCAAAGCGGGTATCCCAAAAACAAAAGGATACCAGTTTCTCTATTAGTTCCTTAGAATCCTCCGATTCTGATATTCCTATATTATCAGCAATGCCTAAAAAGAGAGACACACGCAAGGCGGCTTCACCGATCAATTTAGCCGCTCGCTTTCAATCTTGGATCGATGAAGGCTTTTTCAACGAATGGAGAACGTTGTCCGACGTTCAGAAACGCTTTCACAGAGAGGCGATAATCGTCCCTCAGACAAGCATTCCAAAATATTTACTTTCGGCCGTCCGATCAAGACAACTTGAGCGAGACAAGAAGACTATTAATGGCCGAAATGTTTGGGCATACCATAAGACTAAATAATGTCACTCGACTTTCAACAATTTACTCATCTTGCCACATATAAGGCTATGCGTCAAAAGCATCGCTTGCATTCACTGGGAAGAGGCACGTCATGGCGGATATCGTCAGAGTCCGGCTACGGTCTGGCGGAAGCGAAATTGAGGTTGAGGCCTCATCGCGGGCCGATGTTGATGCCCTTTTGGAGAGATGGTGGCTTCCTTCGATAGCCAGTACACCCGACAGCTCTGTAGCCATCGCTGGCGGTCCGCGCTCGGGGGAGGACCAGGCAATGCCACGGACGCGAGCTCGGAGCGAGAGAAGCATTCGCGCCGATGCGGGTTCGGCCAAAGAGCCAGAACAAAGTTTCGACCCAAATACAATTGCAAACGAGATAAAAGATCATGCTCAGGCTGCTCTCATAGAGACTAAAATCGTCCATCAGACGGGCGACTGGTATAATAAGATCGCATTCGTACTTTGGTTCGTTAATCAACCGATCACCTCGGGACAAATTCATAAAATCCTCTTAGCTTTACATGTCCGGTGTGATTTACCAACAATCTCAAAAGCAATGAAGAAAAATATATCAAAATTTATAACACCTAAGCAACGACAGGCGGGAGGTAATACTCCTCCAACCTACCATCTCTCGGCCAGAGCGAAGGTGGACTTTGAGAAGTGGTTGTTCACAAATGGATGATGAAATCTCGGATTTCGCCCATGGATTAGCAACCCTCGATCTTACCGAGTTAGAATGCGCGATTGGCTTGCTTTGGTTTCTTGAATCGACAAGGAGAAGCCATGAGGCTAGCCCGCGAGAACTTGGCACCCTAATGCATGACCTCTCGCTCCGTGGCCAAGTCAATATCTCCCGACTCGCAGGCCGGCTCGCAAATAGCCGCGATGTGGTGAAAGGAAAGGCTGTCGGAACATATAAGCTGCGCCTCGGTCGCAAGGATGCGCTTGCAGAACGATTCGAAGCCTTCTTGACGCATAAGACAGCTAAAGTGCAACCGCATATCGTCGACCCCAGCGATTTCGTTGGGACTCGGCGCTACCTTGAAAGCCTTACCAAACAGATCAATGGGTCATACCAATACGGCTTCTACGACGGATGCGCAGCCTTGTGCCGGAGGTTGATGGAATCGCTTCTCATCGAAGCGTTTGAGCAAAATGGTCACGGATCAGCGATAAAGCAGGACGGACACTATGTTCAGCTCAACGAGATAGTTGGAATGGCGAACTCCGGAAAATATATCAAGCTCAGCCGTGGTTCAGGACGAGAGATTGAGATAATAAAATCAGTTGGTGACACCGCCGCACATAGCAGAAATTATTCGACAAAGAAATCAGACATCGATGATCTAAAGCACGCATTCAGACGAATTGTTACAGAACTCGCCCATCTGGCAAAAATAGAACCCAGGAAAGATCCGCAAAATGAACCTTGAATCAAATTAATTCGCAGAAAAATACTCCCACGCGATTATCGTGTATATGTGCAGAGATCTTTCTGTCCGTGACCCTCAATTGGCGCCTTTTCCAGCAACTGCTCGCGACCGGCACATCGACCCAACGCATCATCGCCGCCGCCGGCACGCGCCTCCATCCCCCAAGAAACCCACCGCATCCCCCCCATATGGATGATGCGCAGCCGCCCCGCGCCTGTCACCCTTTCAGGGTGAGCTGACGGCTCTCTCCCCGCCCCCGGGGCCCGCGCGCAGGCATAACGATGAATTCACACTCGGGCTGACAGATTGAGCCATCGGCATTTCCCACCACCGCCCCAGGGCGTTCGCGGCACGGCGCCATAGCGGCGGCCGGGCCGGGAGGATCGGCAGCATGCCCCTTCAGGTCGTCAACACGGCGCAGCTGGCCTGCAGCTTCGGCACCACCCCGTCGGTGCTGACGGTGCTGCCGGTCAACCGGGTCAATGCCGGCCACCAGCCCGCCGCGACCATCATGGACCACCAGCCGATGGTCAACATCAATCCCTTCGGCCTATGCGTCAGCCCGGCCAACCCGCAGGTGATCGCCGCCACCGCCGCGGCGCTGGGCGTGTTCACGCCCCAGCCCTGCCTGCCGATGACGCTGGCCCCCTGGGCGCCGGGCGCGGTGACGGTGCCGATCGCCGGCCAGCCGGCGCTGGACAATGTCTCGACCTGCACCTGCGCCTGGGCCGGCATCGTCTCGGTCATGATGCCCGGGCAGACGGCCGACTTCATTCCGTGAGCACGGTCATGGATTTGGCGGCGGCGGACAGCAGCCAGGAGGAGAGCCCGCAGAAGGACGCGCTGATCCAGCTCGACATCGGCAACGAGCGGCAGGACGTGCTGCTGGTCACCGGCATCATCGGGCAGGAGGCGATCTCCCGCCCCTTCCTCTACACCCTGTCGATGGTGTCGAAGGCGTTCGACATCACGCCCGACCGGATGCTGGGCCGCACCGCCGGCTTCCGCATCAAGTACCACGCCTGGAACACCGACGAGGACACCCGGACCGATCGCGGCTTCAGCGGCTTCATCAGCTCCTTCTCCGCCGGGGAGCTGGTGCCGTCGCGGCCGGAACTCCGCGTCTATTCCATGCGCGTGGTGCCCGGCTTCGCGCTGCTGGACCAGGGCGCCAACTGCCGCATCTTCCAGGACAAGGACGTGCTGCAGATCATCGACGCCGTGCTGAAGGAGGCGAACCAGGAGCGGTTCCGCGGCCGGCTGACCCTGAACTACAGCATCCGCGTCCGCTCCAGCGAGAAGTTCCCGCCGCTGCAGTACTGCGTGCAGTACAACGAGACCGACTTCAACTTCGTGTCGCGGCTGATGGAGCAGCACGGGCTGCATTATTTCTTCCAGCAGACCGATACCAGCCACAAGCTGATCATCGTCGACGGGCCGCCCTATGACGTGAACGAGGCCTCGCCGCTGTCCTTCGTCACCTCCAAGGATGCGCGCGGCCAGCTGCATGGCTGGACCCACGGCTTCGACCCGCAGCTGAGCCGCTGGGTCTATCGCGACCGCGAGTACCGGCGCAGCCCGGCCCTGTCGGAGGAGGAGCAGGACACCGTCATCCCCGAGGCGGCGGCGGCGCTGCAGGGCGAGCACTACCAGTATCCCGGCGGCTTCGCGACGCTGACCGTCCCCGGCCAGACCACCGGCTACGCCAGGGGCCTGGTGCGCAACCGCATCGAGGAGGACGAGACCCGGTATGAGACCTTCTCCGGCGCCTCGTTCAACGTGCCCTTCGCCGCCGGCACGCGAATCCGCATCATCAAGGTCGCCGAGCAGCAGGACGAGAAGCGCATCCCGGTCGAGGAGGAGAAGGAGTACCTGCTGACCTCCGTCTCCTTCACCGCGACCGAGAGCGCCTACACCCAGGAGAAGGCGCTGGAGATCCTGCTGCGGATCCTGAAGGACGCGGCGAAGGACGGCGGGCTGGCCGGTCTGGGGCCGCTGACCGACGCCGCCAAGGCCAACCTGCCGGACGTGAACAAGACCATCAACGAGCTGCCGCGGCTGGGCAGCCTGGTCGGCGCCTTCTTCGGCGGCTTCGCCGGCAAGGCGGCCTCGCTGCTGCTGGACGTGCTGCCGGAGGGCCTGCTGCAGGCGCTGTCGCATGTGCCGATCATCGGGCCGTGGGTCAAGCCGCCGGAGAAGCATCCCTACAGCAACAGCTTCACCGCCTCGCCGATCCTGCCCGGGCGGCAGTACCGGTCGCCCAGCATCAGCCGCAAGCCGCGGGTGCCGGGGCCGCAGACCGCGACCGTGTTCGGCGACGTCGACGACGAGGACGTGGCGACCGACGAGCTGGGCCGGGTGCGGGTGAAGTTCGACTGGGACCGCACCGCGCCCGGCGGGCCGCGGCCGGAGACCAATTCCTGCTTCCTGCGCGTGGCCCAGCCCTGGGCCGGGCCGAAATGGGGCATGCAGTTCCTGCCGCGCGTCGGCGAGGAGGTGGTGGTCGACTTCATCGACGGCGACCCCGACCGGCCGCTGATCACCGGCCGCGTGTACAATGCCGAGCAGGAGCCGCCCTTCGACCTGCCGAAATACCGGCTGCGCAGCGGCATCAAGACCCGGTCGGTGCCGCTGCAGGAGGAGGAGCGCGCGCGGTTCCACCTGCAGCGCTTCGACGACACCCGCGGCCATGAGCAGCTGCTGCTGCGCAGCCAGGGGCGCACCGACGTCACCTCCTTCGGCCCCTATTACGAGACGGTGCATGCCGACCGGCACGCGCTGATCGGCGGCCGCGACCCGAAGACCGGCAAGTCCGGCGGGTCGCTGGTCACGACCGTGGGCGGCGAATCCGACCTGCATGTGATGAAGGACCGCTACGAGGCGGTGGACGCCGGCTACCAGCTCAGCGTCAAGACCGACACGATCTTCGACCTGCAGGGGAACTGGACCACGGTCGCCGGCGGCGCGGCGACGCTGAACGCGACCTCGGTGGTGATCGAGGCGTCGATGAAGATCACGCTGAAGGTCGGCAGCAGCTTCGTCGTGGTCGACCCGGCCGGCGTGTTCATCAGCGGGCCGATGGTGCAGATCAATTCCGGCGGATCGCCGGGCAGCACCTCGGATGCCGACGTGACCGAGCCGCTGGACGCCGCCATGGCCGATCCGGGCGACCCGGAGGACTGGATCGAGAAGCACCCGCCCTGGAGGGGCGGCGGCGGGCGCAGGCACCACACCGCCAGGGCGCGGCACGGGCTGGCGGTCACCGCCAATGCCGACGGCACGCTGCAGGTCGGGCCCGGCATCAAGGTCGCCGGGGACGCGGCCTATCAGGACACGGTGGTGCAGCAGCTGGCGCTGATCAACGAGACCGCGACGGGGCGGGCGATGATGGACGACCACAACGCCACCGGCCGGACGATGACGATCCGGCCGCAATCGCCGCTGCCCAACCCGCCGAACGCCTTCGCGCGGGCGACCGACGACACCGCCGCCGGCAACGGCACCGGCTCGGATTCGAATGTCGACTACAATCCGGAGCAGTGGCCGAACCCGGTGAACGCGCCGAACACCCCCGGCGACGCCATCCTGTTCCACGAGATGACGCATGCCCAGCACAACTCGCACGGCACAAGGGACATGACGGAGCGCGACGACAATTTCGACACCAACGAGGAATTCAACACGATCGGGCCCGAGAACCAGTATCGCGACGAGCGCGGCATTCCGCGCCGCGCCGATCACCACAGCCTGTAGCGCCGGAGACGGGGAGCATGACGGTCGAGATCGAGGATGCCGGGGGCGACGTGGCGCTGGACTGCCAGCCGTCGCGCGAGGGCGACGAGCTGGTGTTCGCCTACACGCTGACCAACACGGGCCGCGGCGACATCTACGTCCTGGACGCGCTGCCCGAGATCGACCCGGAGACCCGCCAGGCGCGCGTCAACCTCGACAGCGCCGTGATCACCCGCGGCGAGGACGACTTCGCCCATATCCTGCGAGGCATCGCGCCGCTGCCGAAGGACCGCACCGTGTCGGTCCGCATCATCCCGCTGGCGACCAGGCTGCCGCCGGGCGGCATGCTGGAGCGGCGCCTGACGGTCGACATCCCGCTGCACGAGACCGGGCCCTACCACCCCGACCTGCCGATCGGCAGATACCGCCAGCGCGACATCCGCGGCGTCATCCTGACGGCGCAGTACCTGGCGGCCTCGGCCGAGGGGTTCGGCGCCACGCCGGTGGAGTTCGCGCCCGGGCTGTTCCGCGTCTTCGCCAGGAACACGGCCGGCGCGGCCGAATCCGTCTCCTGCCGCTTCTCCACCCGCGGCCTGTCCATCCTCGTCCGCACGGATGATTTTCCGCGGCCCTGAGACCTCCGTCCCAGCGCCGGCGACGCCCCTCGCGGCCTCCCCGACGTAATTTGACAGCCCCCGGACCCTGCGCTACGGTCGTTTGTGTACAAACAATAACCGCCGGGGAGCGTTTCATGTCCATCCTTCTGAAT
>NZ_JANX01000265.1 GCF_000767795.1 Inquilinus limosus MP06
GCCCGGGCAGTCGCGCAGCGTGGCGCGCAGCTGGTCGGCCTGGGCGGCGAAGCTTTCCGCCCGCTCGCGCGCCAGCTCGACCAGCCGGTCGACCACCGCGTCCGGCGCCAGTGCGGCGTACAGTTTCGGCCGACTGTGCTGGGCCTCGCACAACCCCAGCCGGGCCAGTTTCTCCATCGCCAGGTAGATCTTCGAGGTCGGGATGTCGCCCTCGCGGCACAGCCCGGCCGCGTCGGAGACGCCGAGAATGCCCAGGGCGACAAGGGCCCGCTTCTCGTAGAGCGAGAAGCCGGCCTCGTCGAGCAGCGCCAGATCCTGCCATCGCATGACCGCTTTCTACTCCGAAAAGTAGATGAAAGCGACAGGCCGGCCGCGGACAATCCCTCCACCAGCCACTCATTGGGGAGGACGAGATGAGCGAGGATCTGAGCCACCTGAAATACCCGGCGGCGCCGGCCCAGGTGATCCCGAGCTTCTGGGTCGAGGAGGTGGAGGCGCTGCGCGAGTTCTATCTGGAGAAGCTCGGCTTCGGCCACATGATGGGCATCGTCGGCAAGGACGGGAAGTTCGACTTCGGCATCGTCCGGCGCGACGGGATCATGGTGATGATGGGCCGGCCGCAATCGCCCGGCGCCGGCATCGCCCGCGGCCAGGCCGGAGCCCGGCCGCTGGACATCTACTTCTACGTGCCCGATGTCGACGCCTTCCACGACGAGGTGCGGTCGCGCGGCGTCGCGGTGACCGAGGCGCTGGCCACGCAATGGTGGGGCGACCGCACCTTCGCGGTGAAGGACCCCTACGGCTATTCGCTGTGGTTCTGCCAGACCGTCGGCGCGCCCGAGCCGCCGCCGGGCGTCACCATGGTGTGAAGCCAGGCCGGGACGGGGAGGCCTACTCCCCGTCCTCACCCCGCTGCGCCCGCAGCTTCGCCCAGTAGTCCAGCCGCTTGCGGATCTCGCGCTCGAAGCCGCGCTCCACCGGGCGGTAGAACTCCTGCCGGTCCATGTCCGGCGGGAAGTAGTTCTGGCCGGAGAAGCCTTCCTCCGTGTCGTGGTCGTAGGCGTAGCCCTTGCCGTAGCCGATCTCCTTCATCAGCCGGGTCGGGGCGTTGAGGATGTGCATCGGCGGCATCAGGCTGCCGGTCTCCTTGGCCGCGCGGCTCGACGCCTTGTAGGCGGTGTAGGCGGCGTTCGATTTCGGCGCCGTCGCCAGGTAGATCACCGCCTGGGCGATCGCCAGCTCGCCCTCGGGGCTGCCCAGCCGCTCATAGGCGTCCCAGGCCGCCAGGGACTGGGTCAGCGCCTGCGGGTCGGCCATGCCGATATCCTCGACCGCGAAGCGCACCAGCCGGCGCACGACATAGAGCGGGTCCTCGCCCCCCGCCAGCATCCGCGCGAACCAGTAGAGCCCGGCATCGACGTCGCTGCCGCGCAGCGATTTGTGCAGCGCCGAGATCAGGTTGTAGTGGCTCTCCTGCGCCTTGTCGTAGACCGGCGCCCGCCGCTGCACCGCCTGGGCCAAGGCGGCGGCGTCGAGGGGGGCCGCCACCTTCAGCGCGAACAGCTCCTCCGCCAGGTTCAGCAGGTACCGGCCGTCGCCATCGGCCATGGCCTTGACCGCGTCGCGCGCCTCCGGCGTCAGCGGCAGCTTCCGGCCTTCCGTGGCCTCGGCCCGCTGCATCAGCTCCTCCAGCGCCGCGAAGTCCAGACGGTTCAGGACGAAGACCTGGCAGCGCGACAGGAGCGCGGCGTTCAGCTCGAAGGACGGGTTTTCGGTGGTGGCGCCGATCAGGGTGATGGTGCCGTCCTCGACCACCGGCAGGAACGCGTCCTGCTGGCTGCGGTTGAAGCGGTGCACCTCGTCGACGAACAGCAGCGTCCCCTGCCCCGCCGCGCGCCGGCCGCGGGCGGCGTCGAACACCTTCCGCAGGTCGGCGACGCCGGAGAAGATCGCCGACAGCGGCTCGAAATGCAGGTCGGTGTGCTCGGCCAGCAGGCGGGCCAGGGTGGTCTTGCCGCAGCCGGGCGGGCCCCACAGGATCATGCTGGCGATGCGGTGCGCCGCCACCATCCGGCCGATCGGCCCGTCGGGCTTCAGCAGATGGTCCTGGCCGACCACCTCGGCGATGCTGCGCGGCCGCAGCCGGTCGGCCAGGGGCCGCGGCGCCTGGTCGGCGAAAAGGGAGGGGGTGTCGTCGGATCTGGGAGAGCGCGCCATGATGGCGCGCATCGTCGGCCAGCCGCCGCGGCGGCGCAATGGCGAGCTTCGAGTCCGAGAGTCGTCGCCGCAATGCCGCCGTTGTTTCGCCCGGTTGTGATCACAATCACTTCCGTGGGAACTTTTGCAGTGCAAAAGGCGAACGGGGGTTAGCTATAACCCCTGACAATTGACAACCCCCCAGGCAGGCCCGACCCTCTTGGCCGGGGACCTCCTTCGGAGAGCGAGACATGATGACCGGGCGCCTGCGGACGCGGCCAGGACGGGTGCTCGGCACCCTCACCGCCTTGGGAATGGTGGCCTTTCTGGCCGCATGCAACGAATCGAGCAGCAGCCAGGGCCAGTCGGCGCCGCCGCCCCCGCCGGTTACGGTGGCCTCGCCGCTGGTCAAGAAGATCACCGAATGGGACGAGTTCACCGGCCGCTACGAGGCCACGGCCAGGGTTGAGGTGCGCGCCCGCGTCTCCGGCTACCTGCAGTCGATCAACTTCGCCGACGGCGCCATGGTCAAGCAGGGCGACGTGCTGTTCACGATCGACCCGCGGCCCTACCAGGCCACGGTGGATTCGGCCAAGGCCGACCTGACCAGCGCCCAGGCCAGGCTCGACCTCGCCAAGGTCCAGCTCGACCGCGCCTCGTCGCTGGTCGCACAGTCCAACGTCTCGCGCTCATCCTACGACCAGGCGGTGCAGGAGCGGCGGGCGGCCGAGGCCGCGGTGGCCCAGACCACGGCGGCGCTGCAGTCGGCCCAGCTGAATCTCGACTTCACCCAGGTCAAGGCGCCGATGGCCGGCCGGGTCTCGAACCGCCGGGTCGACATCGGCAATCTGGTCACCGGCGACCCGAGCTCGACCCTCCTGACCACGATCGTGGCGCTGGACCCGATCTATTTCGAGTTCGACATGAGCGAGGCCGACTACCTCGCCTATCAGCGCGCGGTGGTGGCCGGCAAGCTGCCCTCGACCCGCGACAACCAGACGCTGATCCAGACCCGGTTGCCGGACGAGCAGGAGTGGCCGCATGGCGGCACGATGAACTTCGTCGACAACCAGCTCGACCCCGGCTCCGGCACCATCCGCGCCCGCGCCATCCTGGACAACAAGGATCTGTTCATCACCCCCGGCCAGTTCGGCCGCATCCGGCTGCCCGGGTCGAACGAGTACGACGCGGTGCTGATCCCGGACAGCGCGATCCTGACCGACCAGTCGAACCGGATCGTGATGACGGTCAAGGATGACGGCACGGTGGTGCCGAAGATCATCCGGCCGGGCCCGACCCAGCCGGGCGGCCTGCGCATCGTGCGCGAGGGGCTGACCGGCGAGGACAAGGTCATCATCAACGGCCTGGTCCGCGCCCGCCCGGGCGCCAAGGTGACGCCGCAGCCCGGCAAGATCGAGCCGATGCCCGAGTACGACGCGAACTGAGGACGGGCCCGATGCGCTTCTCCCATTTCTGCATCGACCGCCCGATCTTCGCGACGGTGCTGTCGATCCTGGTCGTGCTGCTCGGCGCGGCCGCCTATTTCACCCTGCCGGTGGCGCAGTATCCCGAGATCGCGCCGCCGACCATCGAGATCCGCACCTCCTACCCCGGCGCCTCGGCCGAGGTGGTCTCCAACACGGTCGCGACGCCGATCGAGCAGGAGATCAACGGCGTCGAGAACATGCTGTACATGCAGTCGCAGGCGACCGGCGACGGCCAGCTGGTGATCCAGGTGACCTTCAGCCTCGGCACCGACCTCGACATCGCCCAGGTGCTGGTGCAGAACCGCGTCGCCGTGGCCGAGCCGCGGCTGCCGGAGGAGGTGCGCCAGATCGGCGTCACCGTGCGCAAATCCTCTCCCGACATGCTGATGGTGATCCATCTCAGCTCCTCGGACGGATCGCGCGACCCGCTGTACATCTCCAATTACGCGACGCTGCAGGTGCGCGACGTGCTGGCCCGCCTCGACGGCGTCGGCGACGTGCGCATCTTCGGCGCCCGCGACTACGCCATGCGCGTCTGGCTGGACCCGGACAAGGCGGCCTCGCGCAACCTGACAGCGGGCGAGATCATCGCGGCGCTGCGCTCTCAGAACGTCCAGGTCGCCTCGGGCGTGCTGAACCAGCCGCCGGTGCCCGGCCAGGGCGGCGCTTATCAGCTCAACGTCGAGACCCTCGGCCGGCTGACCGACCCGCGCCAGTTCGGCAACATCGTCATCAAGACCGACAGCGACGGCCGCGTCACCCGCGTGCGCGACATCGGCACGGTCGAGCTGGCGGCCCAGGACTACACCGCCAACGGCTATCTCGACGAACGGCCGGCGGTGCCGCTGCTGGTGTTCCAGCGGCCGGGGTCGAACGCGCTGGAGACGGCCGACCGCCTGATCGCGACCATGCAGGAGCTGTCCAAGAGCTTCCCGCCGGGCCTGCAGTACAACATCATCTACAACCCGACCGAGTTCATCGCCGAATCGGTGCATGAGGTCGAGAAGACGATCTGGGAAGCGATCGTCCTGGTCGTCATCGTCGTCATCCTGTTCCTGCAGACCTGGCGCGCGGCGATCATCCCGGTCGTCGCCATCCCGATCTCGCTGATCGGCACCTTCATGGTGATGGCCGCGCTGGGATATTCGCTGAACAACCTGTCGCTGTTCGGCCTGGTGCTGGCCATCGGCATCGTCGTCGACGACGCCATCGTGGTGGTGGAGAACGTCGAACGGCATCTGCGCGAGGGCAGGTCGCCGAAGGAGGCGGCGCACCTGACCATGGACGAGGTCGGCGGCGCGCTGGTCGCCATCGCCCTTGTGCTGTGCGCCGTGTTCATCCCGGCGGCGATGATCAGCGGCATCTCCGGCCAGTTCTTCCGCCAGTTCGCGGTGACCATCGCCGCGGCGACGGTGATCTCGGCCTTCGTGTCGCTGACCCTGAGCCCGGCGCTGTGCGCCATCCTGCTGAAGCCGCATGTCGAGCATCACGAGAAGAAGACCTTCGTGCTGTTCCGGCCGATCCAGGCCTTCTTCCGCGGCTTCAACTGGTTCTTCGACCGGCTGTCGCTGGGCTATGGCGGGCTGACCCGCCGGATCCTGCGCTTCGCCGTGGTCATGCTGGTGGTCTATGTCGGGCTGATCGGCCTGACCGGGGTGCAGTTCGGCCGGGCGCCGACCGGCTTCATCCCGCAGCAGGACCAGGGCTACCTGATCACCGTCATCCAGCTGCCCCCCGGCTCGTCCCTCGCCCGCACCGACGCGGTGGTGAAGCAGGCGGCCAAGGAGATGCTGGAGGTGCCGGGCATCATCCATGTCGTGCCCTTCTCCGGCTTCGACGGCGCCACCTTCACCAACGCCTCGAACTCCGGCGCGATCTTCTCCACCTTCGCGCCCTTCGCCGAGCGCACCGCCAAGGGGCAGGACGTCAACCACCTGCAGCAGGCGCTGAACCAGAAGCTGTCCAACATCCAGGACGCCTTCATCATCACCATCCAGCCCCCGCCCGTGCGCGGCATCGGCACCGGCGGCGGCTTCAAGATGATGATCGAGGACAAGACCGGCCGCGGCCTGCCGGCGCTGGACGCCGCGACCCAGGAGATCGTGGCCAAGGCGAACCAGACCCCGGGCCTGGCCGGCGTGTTCTCGCTGTTCAACACCCGCACGCCGAAGCTCTACGCCGATATCGACCGGGTGAAGGCGGAGATGCTGGGCGTGCCGGCCGACCGGGTGTTCGAGACGCTGGAGGTCTATCTCGGCTCGACCTATGTCAACGACTTCAACTATCTCGGCCGCACCTTCCGGCTGACCGCCCAGGCGGACGGCAAGTTCCGGCAGAACCTGCGCGACATCGGCAACTACAAGACCCGCAGCGACAGCGGCGGGATGGTGCCGCTGAGCGCCGTGGCCAGCTTCCACGACCGCACCGGCGCCTACCGCGTGCCGCGCTTCAACCTGTACCCGGCGGCCGAGGTGCAGGGCGAGGCCCTGCCGGGCTATTCGACCGGCTACGCCCTCGCGACCATGGAGCAGATCGCCACCGAGACCCTGCCGCAGGGCTTCGGCTTCGAATGGACCGAGATCGCGCTGCAGGAGAAGCTGGCCGGCAACACCGGCATGCTGGTGTTCGTCGCCTCGGTGGTGTTCGTCTTCCTGCTGCTGGCGGCGCAGTATGAAAGCTGGACCCTGCCGCTGTCGGTCATCCTGATCGTGCCCATGTGCCTGCTGGCCGCGGTCAGCGGCCTGCTGCTCAGGGGCATGGACGTCAACATCCTGGCGCAGATCGGCTTCGTCGTGCTGATCGGCCTGGCGGCGAAGAACGCGATCCTGATCGTCGAATTCGCCCGCCAGGCGGAGGAGCATGGCGAGTCCCGGCAGGAAGCCGCGATCTCGGCCGCCCGCACCCGGCTGCGGCCGATCCTGATGACGTCCTTCGCCTTCATCTTCGGCGTGGTGCCGCTGGTGATCGCGTCGGGCGCCGGCTACGAGATGCGGCAGTCGCTGGGCACCGCCGTGTTCTTCGGCATGATCGGCGTGACCGTGTTCGGCCTCTTGTTCACGCCGATGTTCTACGTCGTCTGCCGCTGGCTCGGCTCCGTCTTCGCCCGGCGCAAGCCGGCGGCGCCGAAGCCGGAGAGCACCCCGGCGGCGTGATCGTTGCGCCGGCGGTGTCCCGGGCCCTCAGCCCGGGACACCGTTCCGCGCCAGCTCCGGCAGGCGCAGCGCGCGGTACAGCTCGGCCAGCACGCCGGAGAACAGGCTGATCTCGACCGCGGTCAGCGCCAGCCACAGCAGGTCGACCAGCACGCTCATCAGGCCGGGACCCTGCGGGTCCGGCAGGATCGCATCCAGCACCAGGTCGAGGCCGCTGGCGACCAGGAACAGCCCCAGGGAAACGGCGATCAGGGCGCCCAGCACCGGCAGCCGCCGGCCCTGCAGCAGCCGCTTGCTCTCGGCGGCGACGAGGCCGCGGTCGCCGATCGCGACAGCCGGCAGGACCAGCCCGTAGAAGGCGAAGGGCACGGTGGCCGCCACCGTGGTGACCGCCGACAGCAGCGGCTGCCCCAGCACATCGTCCGACAGCCCGCCGGAGGTGATGGACTGCAGCAGCGACGGCCCGCCGACGAGGCCGAGCACGATCGACAGCACGAACAGCCAGACCATGGCGGTGACCGCGCCGAGAAAGCCGAGCCAGACCTGGTACAGGGCGAAGCGCAGGGCCGCGGCATCGGCCGGGAACGGCGCCATCTCGCCGCGCAACACGTAGCGGTGCCAGCTGACGGCGATCAGGGTGATGGCGAACAGCCAGACCAGCATCGACAGCATCAGGGCCAGGGCGGCGGTACCGGAGCCCTGGCTGCTCGCGAACACGGCCGCGACCTCGTCGCCCCACAGCCAGTCGATGGCGAAGCGGAAGATCAGGGCGAAGACGACAGTGGGCGCCGCCAGCCGGGCCAGGGCCCCGGCATGCCCCAGGATCCAACCCGCGGAGCGCCGCAGCAGGTCGCCGGTCGAAAGTGCCGTCATCGGTCCGTCCCCTTCCTCGAATCGGGGCGGATCATTCCAGCCCCGGCCGGGCAGGGCAACCGACGGCACCGGACGATCAGCCCTATCGCGTTGCCTCTCCCGCTTGGCAGGACCTTTTCATAACGCCCCCCTCGCCGTCATTACGAGGAGGCGAAGCCGACGAAGCAATGACGGTGTTTGGAACTGTGAAAAGGTCTCGCAAGCGGGATAGGCAATGCGAGAGGGCTTACCGACGGGCTTTCAGCGTCCCACCACCGTCTCCAGCACCTGCCCGCCGCGCTGGATGGCGATGCGCCAGGGCCCGCGGGAGCCGCGCAGCGCGTCGTCCAAAGCCGCCGTGCTCTCGACCGCCTCGTCATTCAGCCGCAGCAGCACGTCGCCGGGCTGCAGGCCCAGCCGGGCGGCCGGGCTGCGGGCGGCGACCGCGGTCACCACCACGCCCTTGCCGGGACCGTTCAGCCGCATCTCCTCCACCACCGCCGGCGAGACATTGACCACCGTCGCGCCCGC
>NZ_JANX01000266.1 GCF_000767795.1 Inquilinus limosus MP06
GGCGGCACGGACTGGGCCGGCGGGGTCTGCTGCGCGGGAGCGGCCACGGCACAGTCGGCCGTGTCCGTCCCCGCCGAGCAGAGGCCGGAGCCCTTGCCGGGCTCGTCGCAGCTGCCGTCGAAGGCGAAGCGGCAGGAATTCGCCGGATCGGCCTTGGCGTCCGGCCGGCAGTCGGCGCTGTCGGTGCCGGGGGCGCAGGTGCCGTTGGCCTCGTCGCATTCGCCGTCATGGGCGAAGATGCAGGAGTTGTTGGCGCCGGTGGCCGGCGCGTCCTGCGCCATCGCGGCGGCGGGAGGAAGCGCCAGCACCGTCGCCGCCAGCAGCCAGGCCCATCTCGACGCCATGCGATGTCCCTCCCCATCCATGCGCACACTGTCCTAGATACATGCTGCAGCGTGGCATGACAAAGGCGCCGGATCCCGCCCGCCCCGTTGCCTGCCCGTTGCCTGGACGAAACGATCGGCGTATCAGTCTCGCCCTTCGCAGGAGATCGGTTCGATGAGCACGCGCCCCGCCACCCCTGGCCCAGTCCACGTCATCGGCGCCGGCCTCGCCGGCAGCGAGGCCGCCTGGCAGCTCGTCTCCGCCGGCGTGCCGGTGGTGCTGCACGAGATGCGCCCGGTGCGCGGCACCGAGGCGCACCAGACCGACGGCTTCGCCGAGCTGGTCTGCTCCAACTCCTTCCGCTCCGACGACGCGATGTACAACGCGGTCGGCCTGCTGCACGAGGAGATGCGGCGCTGCGGATCGGTGATCCTGCGCCATGCCGACGCCCACAAGGTGCCGGCCGGCGGCGCGCTGGCGGTCGACCGCGACGGCTTTTCCGCCGGCGTCACCGCCGAACTGGCGAACCACCCGCTGGTGACGGTGGAGCGCGGCGAGGTCGCCGGCCTGCCGCCCGAGGCCTGGGACAGCGTCATCATCGCCACCGGCCCCCTCACCTCCCCTTCCCTGGCCGAGGCGGTGCGCGGCCTGACCGGCGAGGCCGAGCTGGCCTTCTTCGACGCCATCGCGCCGATCATCCATCGCGAGTCGATCGACTTCGACACCGCCTGGTTCCAGTCCCGCTACGACAAGCCCGGCCCCGGCGGCACCGGGAAGGACTACATCAACTGCCCGATGTCGAAGGAGGAGTACGAGGCCTTCATCCGCGAGCTGCTGGCCGCGCCAAAGACCGAGTTCAAGGACTGGGAGAAGGACACGCCCTATTTCGACGGCTGCCTGCCGATCGAGGTGATGGCGGAGCGCGGGCCGGACACGCTGCGCTGGGGCCCGATGAAGCCGGTCGGCCTGACCAACCCGCACAGCGACCGCCGGCCCTGGGCCGTAGTGCAGCTGCGCCAGGACAACGCGCTGGGCACGCTGTTCAACATGGTCGGCTTCCAGACCAAGATGAAATACGCCGAGCAGGTGCGGGTGTTCCGCATGATCCCGGGGCTGCAGAACGCCGAGTTCGCGCGGCTGGGCGGGCTGCACCGCAACACCTTCATCAACAGCCCGCGGGTGCTGGACCCGGCGCTGCGGCTGAAGGCGATGCCGCGGCTGCGCTTCGCCGGCCAGGTCACCGGCGTCGAAGGCTATGTCGAAAGTGCGGCGATCGGCCTGCTGGCCGGGCGGATGGCGGCGGCGGAACGGCTGGGCCAAGCCATCGTGCCGCCACCCGTCACCACCGCGCTGGGCGCCCTGCTGAGCCACATCACCGGCGGCGGCGATTCCGAGACCTTCCAGCCGATGAACGTCAATTTCGGCCTGTTCCCGCCGCCGGAGATCCCGGAGCGGCAGCCGGGCCAGAAGAAGGTCAAGGGCCGCGACCGCAAGAGCCTGTACAGCGAGCGGGCCCTGGCCGACCTGGACCTCTGGCTCGGCCGGCGCGAAGCCGCCTGATCTTCCGGCCTATTTCAGGTCCGGCGTCACCAGCACCGTCTCGTCGGTGTTGACGACGAACACCGCGAGCAGCTTCGCGGGCTCGGTCTCGCTGGCATTGGCGCTGACGGCGTGGTGGTCGCCGGGCATCTCGGTGAAGTTCTCGCCGGCCTTGAAGGTGCGCACCGGCCCCTGGTTGATCTGCATCTTGACGGCGCCTTCCAGCACCGTGGCGTAGATCAGCGCCGACCGGGGGTGGGTGTGCGCGGGCGAGAAGCCGCCCGGACCGTATTCGACCAGGACGCCCTTCACGCTCTTCCCGGGTACGTCCGGCAGGGCGTGCTCATAGACCAGCGTGACCCGGGCATTCTTGGAGCCTGAGGCCTCGGCGAAGGCCGGGCCGGTGGAGGCGGCGACGAGCAGGGCCGCGAGGATGGCGTGCTTCATGGAGGAATGTCCTTGATCGGCGGTGTCGAGGTCAGGCGGGGCGATGGTCGCGCAGCCAGGCGTCGAGCGTGATGCGCCCGATCCGGGCTTCGCCGAGCGGCACCAGCGAGGTCTCCGCGACCGTGCCGCCGAAGTAGCGGGCCGCATCATCCCTGACGACGGGCCGGGGGTCGCCCATGGCCTTGAGATAACGGGCGATGATGCGGTCGAAGGGCGCCCGGTCGGGGCCGGCGATGTCGAAGCTGCCGCCATACGGCGGCGCGGCCGCGGCCTCGGCCACCATCGCGGCGACATCCTCGGCGGCGATGGGCTGGAACAGGCCGCCCGGGAGGCGGACCGTCCCGTCCACGACGCCGGAATCGGCGATGGCGCCGAGGAACTCCATGAACTGGGTGGCGCGCACGATGGTGTAGGGCACGCCGGACGCCTTGATCAGCGTCTCCTGCGCCACCTTGGCCTGGAAATAGCCGTTGTCCGGCATCCGGTCGGTGCCGACGATCGACAGCGCCACATGATGGCGGATGCCGGCCTTGCGTTCGGCGGAGAGGAGATTGTGGCCCGCCGTCTCGAAGAAGGCGAGCACCGCCTTGGGCTCGAAAGAGGGCGAGTTGGCGACGTCGACCACCACCTCGGCGCCAGCCAGGGCCTGGGCCAGCCCCTCCCCGGTCAGGGTGTTGACGCCCGTGCTCGGGGAGGCGGCGAGGACGTCGTGCCCCGATGCGCGCAGGAGGGCGACGACGCGGGACCCGATCAGTCCGCTGCCGCCGATGACGACGATCTTCATGGCTTCACCTCTCACCGATGACAGGCCACTCGCCGGTGCCTGACTGTGAGGGGAAGGATCGCGGAAACCGGGCTGTCCCGGCAATCGTGCCGACCGACAATCCCGCACATCGAAGGATAGGTCATCCTCGCCCTCGGCATAGGTCGCCGGGCGTCCCGGGCGCGGGGCCGCCGCGCCCGGCTGCGGCCCTCAGTAGCGCTGGGGCACGTAGAGCTCGGCCGGCAGCGTCCGGCGCTCGTAATGGGGATCGAACACCCGCTCCGGCAGCGCGATCTCCTCGTGCGGCACCTCCTCATAAGGGACGATGGAGAGCAGGTGCGAGATGCAGTTCAGCCGCGCCCGCTTCTTGTCGTTGCCTTCCACGATGTGCCAGGGCGCCTCGGGGATGCTGGTGCGCTCGAACATCGCCTCCTTGGCCTTGGTGTACTGCTCCCAGCGCACGCGGGACTGCAGGTCCATCGGCGAGAGCTTCCACTGCTTGATCGGGTCGTGGATGCGCATCAGGAAGCGCAGCTGCTGCTCCTCGTCGGTGATCGAGAACCAATACTTCACCAGGATGATGCCGGAGCGCACCAGCATGCGCTCGAACTCCGGCACATCGCGGAAGAAGTCCTCGACTTGGCCTTCGCTGGCGAAGCCCATGACCCGTTCGACGCCGGCGCGGTTGTACCAGCTGCGGTCGAACAGCACGATCTCGCCGGCGGCCGGCAGATGCGGCACGTACCGCTGGAAGTACCACTGCGTCTTTTCGCGGTCGGACGGGGCCGGCAGCGCCACCACCCGGCAGGTGCGGGGATTGACGCGCTGGGTGATGCGCTTGATGGCGCCGCCCTTGCCGGCGCTGTCGCGGCCCTCGAACAGCACCACCATCTTGAGGCCCTTGTGGCGGACCCAGTCCTGCAGCTTCACCAGTTCGCCCTGCATCCGCAGCAGCTCGCTGAAATAGGTGTGGCGGTCGAGGGTGTTCTTCTGCCGCTTCTCGAGCAGGGCGCGCAGCTCGGGCGGGACGCGGGCGTCATCGACCGCCTGCTCGAGCTCCTCGTCCATGTCGTCCTCGAGCTCGATCTCGAGCCAGCTGCGGGTCCCGGTGTCTTTCAGCTCAGTCATGTGCTGCCTCCTGGTGCACACACCGTGTACCCGGAAGCTTATGCAGTTTGGTGACAGCAGTCGCGGGCCAGCCGCACCCGGCGAGTTTTGTCCAGCCTCGCCGGGCCGCCAGACGAGGATCGGCTATGCCCGCGGCGCGATGCGGACGCCGCCGAACATGACGTTGCGGGTCAGCGGCCGGGCCAGGAACTCGTGCGGGAAGCCGGGCTCGATCGCGCTCGCCGCCTCCAGCCGCGCCCGCTGCCCGTCCGACAGCACCACGTCGAGCGCGCCGAGATTGTCCTCCAGCTGCGCCACGGTGCGCGCACCGATGATCGGCGCGGTCACCGCCGGGTTCAGCAGGGTCCAGGCGATGGCCACCTGCGCCGGAGTCTTGCCGATCTCCGCCGCCACCGCCTTCACCTCCTCGGCGATGGCGAGGCCGCGCTCGGTCAGGGCGCCGTTGCCGGCGGCGACGTTCTTGCGCGTGCCCGAGGCCGCCGCCGTGCCGCCGCCGATCTCGAGATCCGCCCGGCCGTACTTGCCGGTCAGCACGCCGCTGGCCAGCGGCGACCACGGGATGACGCCGAGGCCGAGCTCCCGCGCCATCGGGATCAGGTCGCGCTCCACCGTCCGCTCGATCAGGCTGTACTCGATCTGCAGCGCGATCAGCGGCGACCAGCCGCGCAGATCGGCGATGGTCTGCATCCGCGCCACCTGCCAGGCCGGAGCGTCGGAGATCGCGACATACAGCACCTTGCCGGCGCGGACCACGTCGTCCATGGCGCGCAGGATCTCCTCGACCGGGGTCGTGAAGTCCCAGGCATGGAGGTAGAGCAGGTCGATATAGTCGGTCCGCATCCGCTGCAGGCTGCTCTCGACCGACCGGACCAGGCTCTTGCGGTGGTTGCCGCCGGCGTTCGGGTCGCCCTGGCGCAGCGGCAGCGTGTATTTGGTGGCGATCACCAGCCGGTCGCGCCGGTCGGCCGCGACCTTGCCGACGAGGCGCTCGGAGGTGCCCTCGGTGTACTGGTTGGCGGTGTCGATGAAGTTGCCGCCGCGGTCGACATAGGCGTCGACGATCCGGCGCACCTCCGCCTCGTCGGCGCCCCAGCCCCAGTCGGTGCCGAAGGTCATGGCGCCGAGGGCGAGCGGCGAGACCCGCAGGCCGGAACGGCCGAGCAGGCGATAATGGTCCAGGGACAGGGTATCGCTCATCGTCATCTCCCAAGAGGGTGACCCGGAAGATGGCGCGCTGACATTCGTGCAAGAAGTCGGCATTATCCGCATGGGCTGTTAAGGGAAGGGTGCACAATGCGGGGCAGCGACTATGCCGAGCTGCGGGCCTTCGCCGCGGTCGCCGAGCATGGCAGCTTCGCCCGCGCCGCCGCGCAGCTGGGCCTGTCGCGATCGGCGCTGAGCCAGACCATCCGCGGGCTGGAGGAGCGGCTGGGCCTGCGGCTCTTGAACCGCACCACCCGCAGCGTGGCGCCGAGCGAGGCCGGGACCCGGCTTCTCGCCGGGCTGCTGCCGGCCCTGGCCGATCTCGACGCCGCAGTCGCCCGGGCCCAGGCCCTGCGCAATACCCCCGCCGGCGTGCTGCGCCTCAATGCCTCGCGCATCGCCGCCATCCATCGCCTGGCGCCGCTGATCGCTCCGTTCCAGCAGGCCTATCCGGACATCGCCCTCGACATCGTGGTCGAGGACCGGCTGGTCGACATCGTCGCCGAGCGCTTCGACGCCGGCATCCGGCTGGGCGAGATGGTCGAGCGCGATATGGTGGCCGTGAAGCTTGGCGGCGAACTCGAATTGATGGTCGTGGCCGCCCCCTCCTATATCGAGCGCTTCGGCACGCCCGCGACGCCGCGCGATCTGCGGCACCATCGCTGCGTCAACTTCCGCTGGCCGACCGACGGCAGCCTCTACCGCTGGGAGTTCGAGCGCGGTGCGGAGAAGCTGGAGGTGGCGGTGGAAGGGCCGCTCACGGTGACCGAGCCGGAGGTGGCGATCCGGGCGGTGCTGGACGGCGTCGGCATCGGCTACCTGTTCGACCTGCAGATCCGGCCGCTGGTCGAGGCCGGCCGGATGGTGCGGATGCTCGAGGACTGGACCCCGCCCTTCCCCGGCTTCTATCTCTACTACCCCAGCCGCCGGCAGATGCCGCCGCCGCTGCGCGCCTTCATAGACTTCGTGCAGCGGCGGCAGATTGCGGCTAGCGCCGGCCGGTGAACGGCTTGGCCACGGAGTCGAAGAAGCTGAACAGGGCGTCGCCGGCGATCACCCCGGCGGCGACCACCTCCATCTCGCTGCGTCCCTCCTCGCCGCGCCAGCGGGTCCAGAAGGCACGGATGACGATGCCGGCCAGCACCGCCCAACCGGCCAGCGGGGCCAGCAGCAGCAGGCCGGTGGCAAACAGGATGCCCATCTGCCGCTTCGACCCGCCCAGCCATTGCACCAGCGCCCCGGGGATCGCCCACAGAGCCAGCGACCGCGCCACCTCCGGCGCCACGCCGGCGCCGATCGTGGCGGCGTAGACCCGGTCGACCGGCGGCAGCATGTCCTGGGCGAAATAGGCCTCCCAGGAGAAGAAGACGACGACGATCGCCACCAGGAAGGCAACCATCGCGGCCAGCAGCTGCTGCCGCCGGCCGTCGCGCTCGAACTCCGGGTCGGCGCCGTTGCCGCGCAGGATGTGACCGGCCTTCAGGTCGTAGCCCATATCGGCGAAGGCCGGGCCGGTGGCGGCGGAGAAGGCGACCAGCAGCGCCAGCGCCGTCGGCGGGAATCCGATCAGCATGCCGATGATCAGGGTGATCAGCGCGACCGCAAAGGCCGGGAACCAGCCGGAATGCATCGCCGCCAGGCCGACGATGAGCTCATGCACGAAGGCGGCGAAGGCGGCATAGATCACGAAAGCGACCAGCATGCCCCAGGACAGATCGGCCCACAGCCCGCCGGCCACGGCGATCAGCATGGCCAGCGCGATGTAGCCGGCGGTACCGAGGCCGAGCGCCCGCCGCAGCGCCGCGTCGGACTGCGTGCGATTGCCGCTGTCGGCCTCGCGCCGCAGGAGGGTCGAGGCGACCTGCAGCAGCGCCACCAGCCCGGCGCCGATCATCACGCCGTGCGGGATATAGGCCTTCATCATGTCGCCGCCGGGGATGATCCCGGCGAAGGCCTCGCCGCCGAACAGCGGCCCCGAATAGCCGCGCAGCAGCAGGCCGATGCCGAACATCGCCAGCGCCCAGATGTTGCCGATGAAGGCGATGCCGAAAGCCGACATCGGGATCTTGAAGAAGGAGCCGACGGCGCCGATGGCGACGCCGACGCCCAGCAGCACCGCCTTGCGGCCGCCCTCGTCGCCGGCCTTGATCGCCTCCGCCGCGGCCACGCCGGGCGGCCAAGCGCCGGTGGCCGGGAACACCTTGGTGTCGAACATCCGGTAGAGGAGATAGGCGTCGAGCAGCATCGCCAGGGCGACGCCGGCGAACATCGGCAGCACCAGGTCCGGCCGTCCCAGCGCATAGGGAATGCCGATCGGCAGCAAAAGGCTGTTGGCGGCGCCGAAGGTGGCGCCGGAGATGGCGCTCTGCGCCAGGTTCTGGACGTGGATCGAGCGGTAGCGGGCGAACAGCCCCAGCGGGATGCGCGCCAGCACCATGGCCGCCAGGGCGCCGATCAGCGAGGTGTTCGCCGACACGCCGAGGCTGACCAGGATCTGCATGCCGATGATGGCGCCGAACACGCAGAGCAGGATGATCAGGGCCAGCGT
Organism: Inquilinus limosus MP06; assembly: GCF_000767795.1. Classification (GTDB taxonomy): domain Bacteria; phylum Pseudomonadota; class Alphaproteobacteria; order DSM-16000; family Inquilinaceae; genus Inquilinus; species Inquilinus limosus_E. The sequence continues at coordinate 7,953 of NZ_JANX01000266.1, forward strand.
CGCCGGCTCGAACACGCTGGGATGCCGGCGGCGGGTGGCTCCGCCGGCCGTGGGTGCCGCGGTCGGGTCCGCGGTCAGATCGTGCTGCATGAAACCTCCTGGATGGGCCGCTTGGCCGCGGCCTTGGATCTGGTGATGCGGGTCTTGGGCGTGCCCTTAGAACGTGATGGCTTCAGGTCGGATCACGCCGGTGTACCCCCGGCCGAAGAACGGCAGGATGTCGAGCACCTTCGCGTTTGCCTCTCCCGCAAGCGGGAGAGGCAAAC
>NZ_JANX01000267.1 GCF_000767795.1 Inquilinus limosus MP06
GCCCGGGTGCGCGATCGTATCCGCGAGCGCCGCCGCCTAGGATGCGGAGGCGGCGTCCTAGCCCTTCCGCCGCCGGCGCATTGCCCGGCGCAAGCCGCGTTGGGAGCGCAGGCGCGGATTCGTCAGCTCGTCGATCGCGTAGTTCAGCAGCGAGAAGGCGAAGGCGACGATGGCGATGCAGGCGCCCGATGGCACGAAGGTCCACCACGCCCCGGTCAAGAGGCTGGAGTTGTTCGCCGCCCAGTAGAGGTTTGTGCCCCAGCTGACGGCGCTGGTGTCGCCGAGGCCGATGAACTCCAGCCCCGCCTGGGCGCCGATGCCGTAGACCACCGAGCCGACGAAGCTGGCGGCGACGATCGACAACATGTTCGGCAGGATTTCGACGAAGACGATACGCAGCCGGGTCTCCCCCAGCATCTCCGCCGCGATGACAAAATCCTTCTCGCGCAGCGCCAGCGTCTGCGCCCGCAGCACCCGCGCCGGCCAGGCCCAGCCGGTGACGGTCAGCACCAGCACGATGGTGGCGTGGCCGGGCGGCAGGAAGGCGGCCAGCACGATCAGGAGCGGCAGGCTGGGCATGATCAGGAAGATATTGACCACCAGCGACAGGAGGTCGTCGGTGCGGCCGCGGAGATAGCCGGCGATCATGCCGACCAGGGTGCCTAACGCGGTGGTCAGGATGCCGACCAGCACGCCGGCGCTGAGCGAGATGCGCGAGCCCCACACCGTCTGCGCCAGCACGTCCTGGCCGGAGCTGGTGGTGCCGAACCAGAACATGGCGGAGGGCGGCTGGTTCGGCCGGCCGACGAAGTCGTTCGGGTCGCCCGGCGCGATCACCGGCGCCAGCAGCGCGATGGCGGCGGCCAGAAGCAGGATGATGCCGCCGGCCAGCGCCTTGCGGTCGGACAGCAGGGTGCGGACCAGCATCCGGCCGGCGGAGCGCGGCGGCGCCGCCTGAGCCGAGGGGATCGCGGAATCGGTCATCTGAGCCGCACCCGCGGGTCGAGCCGGATGTAGAGCAGGTCGACCACCAGATTGGCGGTCAGCACCGCCGCGGTGATCAGGAGGAACAGTCCCTGGATCAGCGGGTAGTCGCTGCTGCGCACCGCGGTCAGCAGCAGGAAGCCCATGCCGGGATAGGAGAACACCACCTCGGTCAGCAGCGAGCCGCTGAGGATGAAGCCAAGCGACATGCCGAAGGCGGTGACGTTGGGCAGCAGGGCGTTGCGCGCGGCATAGCCGAACATCACCCGCGCCGGCGTCAGCCCCTTGGCCTCGGCCATGGTGACATAGTCCTCGGCCAGCACGCCGATCATCGAGTTGCGCATGCCGAGCAGCCAGCCGCCGATCGAGACGGCGACGATGGTCAGGGCCGGCAGCGCCAGGTGGTGGGCGACGCTGAGCAGGAACTCGGCCGTCACGCCCGGCTGCAGCGTGTTGTCGTAGCCGTGGCGCAGCGGGAACCAGCCGGAGCGGAAGCCGAGCAGGTACAGCGCCAGCGTCGCCAGCCAGAAATAGGGGAAGGAGTGCAGCAGCATGGTCACCGGCGGCAGCACCGCGTCGGCCAGCCGGCCGCGATGCCAGGCCGACAGCACGCCGAGCAGGCTGCCGATCACGAAGCTGAGCAAGAGCGCGGTGAGGCCGAGCAGCAGGGTCCAGGACAGGGCCGAGCCGATGACCTCGATCACCGGTGCCGGGAAATAGCTGATCGAGGTGCCGAAATCGCCCTGCAGCGCATGCGCCAGATAGGTCAGGTACTGCACCGGCAGCGGGTCGTCCGACAGGCCGTAGGCGGTTTTCATCGCCGTCAGCGCGGCCGGGTTCAGCTGGCCATGGAAGCGGGCGAAGATCGCGATCGACGGATCGCCGGGCATCAGCCGCGGCAGGACGAAGTTCAGGGTCAGCGACGCCCAGGCCGCCACCAGGTAGAAGCCCAGGCGCCGCGCGATGTAGGACATCTCAGGCCGGCGTCAGCGCGGTCAGCACCAGCAGCGCTTCCGAGGCGATGCTGGGTCCCAGCAACGCATAGGGCGCGTCGGCCGAGGGGAAGCCCTTGAACTTGGCCGTGCTGCATTCGCCCCATTGCGGGCCGGGATACAGCGGGATGGCCGGCCATTCGTCGAGGAAGGCCTGCTGCATCTCGCGGGCTAGGTCCTTCTGCTGCGCCTCGTCGGCGGTCGCCGCGAACTTCTCGAGCAACCCTTCGATCTTCGCGCTGCCGTAGCGGTGCCAGTTGACCGCCGCGACCTCCCCCACCGGCCGGCTGACCTTGCCGGACATCAGCGACTGGAAATGGTCATAGGGCGTCGGGTTGATGCTGGTGCTGCCGAGCGACAGCTGGAACGCGCCCTTGTAGGTGGCGTCGTACCAGGCCGTGACCTCGACCCCGCGCAGCTTCACCCGGATGCCGATCTCCTTCAGGTTCTGGGCGATGATCTGCCCGGCCTGCACCCAGTCGGACCAGCCCGAGGGCATCACCAGCTCGAACTCCAGCGGCGTCCCGTCCGGCGCCTTGCGGACATCGCCGTCGAGGACATAGCCGGCTGCGTCCAGCATCTCGTTGGCCTTGGCCGGGTCGTGCGAGACCAGGTCCTTGCCGGCCTCGACCACCGCCGGGTCCTTCCACTGGGCGTAGAGATCGCTCATGCCGGTGGCGTCGGCCGGCTTGGTATAGTCATAGACCGCGACGGTGCAGATCTGCTGCCGGTTGACGCCGATGCCGATCGCCTTGCGCAGGACGATATCGTCGAGCGGCTTCTTCGCCGTGTTGGCGTAAAGCATCACCATCTCGCCGATCAGCGGATACCAGTAGCGGAAATGGTCGGGATTGCGGGCGACGAAGGTGTTCTCGACATCGGGGATGAACAGCTGCATCCACTCGAAATCGCCATTGATCAGCCCCAGCGTGCCGGCGTCGTTCGAGGCGTAGGACGGGAAGGCCAACCCCTCGATCCCCGGCTTGCCCGCTTGCCAGTAATTCGGGTTGCGGTGCAGCTCCCAATATTGCGGCTTGAACACGGTGACCTGGGTAAAGGGGCCGGTGCCGACCGGATTGTCGTTGGCGAAGGTCACCGGGTCGGCGACGTCCTTCCAAAGATGCTCCGGCACGATCGACTGCTGGCCGATGGCGTAGAGCGCCGGGGTGAAGGCGCGGCTGAAATCGACGGTGCAGGTGAGGTCGTCCGTGGCCGCGGCGCCGGTCATCGTGTCCATCACCCCGCGGATGCCGCCGGAGCCGGACAGGCCGGGATTCTTCTTCAGCAGGTTCAGGGTGAAGGCGACGTCGCGGGCGGTGAAGGGCTGCCCGTCCGACCATTTCACCCCGTCGCGCAGGGTGAAGGTCAGCCGCTTGCCGTCGTCGCTGAAGCCCCAGCCGGTGGCGAGCCACGGCGTGGTCTTGCCGGTGGCGGTGCTGAACACCAGCATCGGCTCATGGATCGCGTACTGGGTCGGGAACAGCGAATCCGGCACCAGCGGGTTGAAGTTGCGCACCCAGGACGCCGCCTGGCCGGCGCCGATCCGCAGCAAGGGCGCGCCGGAGCCGTCCTGCGCCCGGACGAAGGGCGCGGTGCCGGCCAGGACGCCAGCGGCACCCGCCGCCTGCAGCAGGCCGCGGCGGGTGAGGTCAAATCCCTGTTTGTGATGGCGAGAGATCGTCTTCATCGCGGTCCCTTTCGCTCTGGTTGAAGTCTTATTGAAGTCTTACGCGGAGGCCCGTCCCCATCCCGCCATTGCGAGCCGAAGGCGAAGCAATCCAGGGGCCCAGGCACCGGCCCCTGGATCGCCACGTCGCTACGCTCCTCGCGATGACGGGATTGGGTTGGGCATGGCGTGCCTTCCTCCGATATCCGTGCGGTCAGATTTCCTCCAGCAGCTCCCGCACATAGCGGATGGCGCCGCGGGCGCTGTCGGCCTCGTCGGCGCCGATGCCGGCCTCGATGCACAGCGGGCCGCGGTAATCCGCCGCCTTCAGCGTGCGCAGGATCTCCTTGAGGTCGGCGCTGCGGTCGCGGCCGTCATGGCCGGTGCGCGGCTGCTGGCCGGCGCCGTCATAGGCGGTGACCTTGACGTGGCAGGTGAAGGCCGTCGGCGCCATCACCCGGATGCCGTCGCGCCAAGTGCCGCCGACGAAGTTGCCGGTGTCCGGGCAGGTGCGGAACCAGGACGACCCGACCTTGTCCAGCAGCCCCCGGACATGGCCGGGGTCGAAGGAGGCGCCGCCATGGTTCTCGATCAAGAGATGCACGCCGGTGTGCTCGGCCTCGGCGGCCAGCTCCTGGTAGCTCTCGACGATGCGGCCCAGCTCCTCGGCCGTGGTCGGCTCGCTGCCGCCGCTGTTGACGCGGATCGCCTCCGACCCTACCGCCCGGGCGACGTGAAACCACTGCTTCAGCGCCTCCAGGTCTGTGCGCCGGCGGTCGGGATCGGCCGCGGAGATGTCGCCCATGTCGACCGCGATGTTGCGGACGCTGACGCCGGCCACCCTGATCGCCTGGCGCAGCTCGTTGAGATAGGCGGCGCTCTGGCTCGGGAAGAAGGCGGAGCACAGCTCGACCACGCCGAGGCCCAGCGCCTTGGTAGCGGCCGGCAGCTCCAGCTGGGTCATCGTCTTCCGGTGCAGGATCGGCTGGTGGTAGAGCCAGCCGGCGATGCCGAAGGTGTCCATCAGTGTCCTCTCCGTCAGAAGGTCGTGCGCAGTTCGACCGCCGCGCCGGTGCGGGCGGAGTCACTGCAGCGGACCATGATCTCGAGCGCGTGGCGGGCATGCTCGGCGCTGAGCACCGGCTGGGCGCCGTCACGCACGCATTCCGCCAGATGCTTGACCAGGATGGCGCGCTTCAGCGTCTGCCACTGGTGATCCAGGTCGCCCTCGGCCGGGTCCGGCCTCGGCAGGGTCCAGCCATCCTCCGCCGGGGCGGCGCCGAGGCGATAAAGCTCCAGCGGCGGCAGCGCCGGGTTGGAGTGATAGTTGTAGAGGTTCAGCGTGCCGGCCCGGCCGAAGATCTCGACATGCGGGCTGCGCGCAGCGTTGACGTTGTAGCTGCCGTCGACGACGGCGAAGGTCGACCCGCCGAAATCGAGCATCATCAGCGTGTTGTCGTCGGCCGTGACCTCGATCTCCAGCTCGGCGAAGGGGCCGGCGCGGACGCGGCGCACGGGCTCGGTGATGCCGGAGAAGGCGACGACGCGCCTGGCCGGGCCGAGCAGGCCGGTGATGTCGTGGATGCCGTAGACGCCCATGTCGAGCAGCGGGCCGGAGCCCTTCTGGTAGAACCAGGTCGGGTCCAGCGGCCAGGCGCCGGCGGCCGGCCCGCCATGCGAGCCGCGGACGCGGGCGAAGCAGGGCTTGCCGATCGCGCCCTCGGCAATCAGGCGCTTGGCCTCGACCCGGTTCTGGTACAGCAGGTTCGGCGGGGCAACGACGCATTTCAGGTTTTTCGCGGTGGCGATCCCGACCAGCTCGTCCGCCTCCTCCAGCGTGCTGGCCAGCGGCTTCTCCAGCACCAGGTGCTTGCCGGCCTCCAGGATCCGCTTCGAGGTCGCATAGTGCAGCGGGATCGGCGTCAGGTTCACGACCAGGTCGAGATCCGTGCGCTCCAGCATCTCGTCCAGCGACGCGAAGGCGTGCGGGATGCCGTGGTCTCGCGCCACCAGGGCTGCCCGATCGGCCACCGGGTCGGCGATCGCGACCGTGGCGACCAGCTCGGGGATCAGATTCATCCCGGGCAGGAAGCCGCCCGACGCGGTGGCGATGGTTCCCGCCCCCAGGATCCCGGCACGCAGAACGCGATCGGTCACGGCTCCCCTCCGTTCGACGGCACGAGATCAGGCGGCGGCGCGCTCGGCCTGCTGCAGCAGCTCGCCGAAATATTCCAGGAACAGCGCGGCCTGGGAGTCGACGAAGTCGCGGCCCTGGACCTCGTTCCGCTCGTTCAGCGCCAGGTGGCAGTATTCGAAACAGACATAGCCGTCATAGCCGATCTCCTTCATCGCGCGGACGAAGGCCGGATAGTTCGGCACGTCCTCGCCGAAGCGGTACGGGTACTGCACCACCCGGCCCTTGCCGTCGCGCTTGAACTCGCCCGAGCAGTGCGAATGCACCTGCAGGCCGCGGCCGGCCAGGCAGGCCTGGCGCATGTAGTCGTCGTCCTGCCGGGTCATCAGCGGCGCGTCGAGGCAGGCCATGAAGGCCGGCGACCCGACCTCGCGCACCATGTCGATCACATCCTGGTGATGACGGATCACCGGCCCGTGATTCTGCAGCGCCAGCACCACGCCTTCGTTTTCGGCGAAGCGGGCCAGCTCGCGGAAAGCGACGCGGGCCTGCTGCCAGATCTCCAGCCGCGTGGTGTCGCGCCAGATCTCCTCCCAGCGCCGCCTGGCCACGTCGTAATAGGCCAGGCCGTCGGTGCGATAGGTGACGCCGGGCCAGGCCAGGAACACGCGCAGGATCTTCGACCCCAGATCGGCGGCGAGGCGGATCTGCTCGCGCACCATCAGGATCTGCGGCTCCAGATGGTCCGGCACCGGGGTGGTGAAGTCGTTGTTGGCGGCGACGGCGGCGATCTCGATCCCCTCCCCCGCCGCGATCCGCTTGATCTCCCGCCGCGCCGCGGCGTCGAGGTCCATCGGGTTGCCGTGCGGCCGCTTGCCGTCGAGCTCGATGCCGGCGAAGCCGAGCTGCCGCGCCTTGCGGATCAGGTCGGGCAGCGACAGCGCCTCGCCGCGATACCAGATGCCGGCATAGGACACGCTGTACAGGCCGAGCTTCATCACGCCCTCCCTTCGACGCCAGCTGCCGCCGGCGCTGCAATTTCATGTAACGAACTGCAAGATTTTCACAACGCTGCCGCGAGTCCGATCAGGCGTCAATCGGATTCTCGACTTCTGCAGACTTTTTCTGAAACACGGTGCTGCAAGATTTTGCAGAAAGCTTGCAGAAGCCCGGCCATCCATGATCTGGTGCGGCAGGCCTTCGTCCCGCCGGAATCAGGAATGACCGACCGCGTCACGCTGTTCGACATCGCCCGGGCCGCGGGCGTCTCCACCGCCACCGTGTCGCGGGTGATCACCGGCCGGGGTCCGGTGAGCGAGGAGATGCGGCGCCGGGTCGAGGCCGCGGCCGAGGCGCTGCAGGTCAATGTCGCCGATCGCGGCCGCGCCGGCGGGCGGCAGACCGGCACCATCGCCCTGGTGCTGAACCACTTGGACTGGCCGATCATCCCGGACTGGCTGGCGGCGGTGCACCGCGCGCTGGCCGGCTTCGGCTACAACGCCATCGTCACCGCCTCGGAGGGCGGGTCGGCGGTGCGGCAGCACTGCACCCGGCTGATCGTCGAGGGCCAGGTCGACGGCGCCATCTTCTACAGCCCGCATGGCGAGACCTACACCGCGATCCTGGAGCAGCTGGGCATCCCCGACCCGCAGCATCACGGCCGCGGGTCGTTCTGCATCGACCTGCGGCGCCGCCGCGGCTTCTACGTGCTGGTCGACGAGGACCAGGTCGGCCGGCTGGCTGCGACCCATCTGGTCAGCGCCGGGGCCCGCAGCATCGCCATGATCGCCGGGCCGCAGGACGCCACGGTCAGCACCGCGCGGCAGAAGGCGTTCCTGGACGCCATCGCCGCGCTGGGCCAGCCGCGCGGCGGCATCCTGACCGAGGCGGCGAACAGCTGGACCTTCGACGGCGGCTACGCCGCCATGGGCGCGGTGCTGGCCCGCAACGACCGCATCGACGGCCTGTTCGTGGCCAGCGACAACGCCGCCATCGGCGCGCTGCGCCTGCTGCATGAGCGCGGCGTCAAGGTGCCGGGCGACATGATCCTGGTCAGCGTCGACAACATGCTGGACGGTGCCTACAGCATCCCGTCGCTGACCACGATCGACATCCGGGTGCGCGACCGCGCCGAGATCGCGGTGTCGGAGCTGGTGCACCTGATGGAGGAGGACCGGGCCGAGCCCAAGGACGTCGCCGTCCCGGTCAATATCGTGGTGCGCGAGTCGTCACGCTTTCTGACGCGGCGGGGGTGAGGCGGCGACGCGCCAAAGACCGTCATTGCGAGGAGGCGAAGCCGACGAAGCAATCCAGGGGCCACGCCAAACGGCCCTGGATTGCTTCGCTGCGCTCGCAATGACGGGTCAACAAGACGCGCCGCCGGCATTACCCCTCGATCCGCACCCCCGCCGGGCCGGCCTCGACCGT
>NZ_JANX01000268.1 GCF_000767795.1 Inquilinus limosus MP06
TCCGGCGCGCAGCCGATGCGCAGCCCGGCCGACGCCGCGGCCTGGGCCAGGGCCCGGGCATCGGCCAGCGTCGCTGCCAGCGGCTTCTCCAGATAGACATGCTTGCCGGCGGCGAGGACCTGCAGCCCGACCGCGGCATGGGCCAGCGGCACGGTCAGGTTGATGACGATCTCGATCTCCGGGTCGGCCAGCAGCTCGTCGACCGAGAGCGCCTGGACGCCGTATTGCTGGGCCTTGGCTTCGGCCGCCTCGCGCCGCAGGTCGGCGCAGGCCTTGACGCGCACCAGGCTGGAGCCGGCGGCGCCGCGGAAATAGGCGTCGCTGATGTTGCCGCAGCCGATGATGCCGAGGGTGACGGGGGTCATGGATGGAGTCTCCGGGGGTGTCTTGGTTGGCCGTTCGCGGCGCCGTTCTTCTTCGTCCCTCCCCACCCTGTCATTGCCGGGCTTGACCCGGCAATCCAGAAGCTGTCGACAGTCTCTGGATGCCCGGGTCAAGCCCGGGCATGACAGTTTTGGGGACAAGGCGGTACCGACGGAGGCCTGTCAGGTCAGGCCGGCAGGCCCTTGAGGAAGTCGAAGCTGGCCTTGGCGAAGGCGTCGGGATGCTTGGGGTTGTCGTGCTCAACCACCATCCATTCGGCGCCCGCCGCCCGGCATTCGCGCCACAGCCGGGGCCAGTCCAGCGTGCCGGTGCCGACGTCGGTCCAGCCATCCTCATCGGTCTTCTGGCCGGCCGGGGCAATGTCCTTGACATGGGCCGAGGTCACCCGCGCCTTCTCCTTCACCAGCCACTCGGACGGGTTGGCCCCGCCGCGCGCCAGCCAGGCGACGTCGACCTGCCAGGTCAGCGGGTGGCCGTTGGCGCCGTCGAAGAAATGCGCCAGCACCGGGCGGCCGTCCTCCGCCGCCTCCAGCTCCCAATGGTGGTTGTGGTAGCCGAGCTTGATGCCTTTGTCGGCCAGCCGGGCCGCGAACTCGCCGAGCTCCTTGCCGATGCGGCGCCAGTGGTCGCCACCGCCCTTGCGCTCCTCCGTCGGCACGGCCGGCATGAACAGTTGGCTCAGGCCGACGGTCTTGGCGCCCTCGACCACCCAGTCCAGCCGCTCGCGCAGCGCCGGCAGGCCGATATGGCCGGAGGACGCGGTCAGGCCGCGGGAATCGAGCTTGCGGCGGGTGCCGGCCGCGTCGTCGAAATGCGACTGGATCGTCTCGACATGGCGGTAGCCCGCGGCCGCCACGGCGTCGAGCTGCTTGTCGAGGTCGCCGTAGTTGCGGAGGCTGTAGAGCTGGATGGAGATCACATCCGGAGTGGACATCGCTTCCTCTGGGGTTTGAAGCCGGTCTCGAGCCGGCGTCTGGTTCCGGGGCCGGCCCTACAGCCGGCGCTCGGTCTGGGTGCTGAACAGGGAGGCCTTGGACAGGTCGAGCGCCAGCCGGGCGCCGCCCGACAGCGCCCGCGCCCTGTCCGGCGGCAGGCGGACGGAGAGGCGTTTGCCGGCCAAATCGAACCAGGCCAGCGTGTCGGCGCCCATCGGCTCGGTGAACAGGAGCGGCGCCTCGACCGGCACGCCGGGCGCGCCGTCCTCGGCCAGGCCGATATCCTCCGGCCGGAAGCCGAGCACGATCTCGTCCCCCGCCGCGGGCTCGGACAGGAAGGGATAGGCGCCGAGCGGCAGGTCCTGGCCGTCGATGCGCGCGACGAGGCCGTCGGAGCGCACCACCGTGCCGGGCAGGAAGTTCATCGCCGGGGAGCCGACGAAGCCGGCCACGAACAGGGTCGCCGGCTTCTCGTACAGCGTCTGCGGGTCGGCATACTGCTCGACCTGCCCGCCCTTCATCACCGCGATCCGGGTCGCCAGCGTCATCGCCTCGATCTGGTCGTGGGTGACGTAGACGATGGTCGAGCCCAGCTCCTGGTGCAGGCGCTTGATCTCGACCCGCATCTCGGTGCGCAGCTTGGCGTCGAGATTCGACAGCGGCTCGTCGAACAGGAACACCTGCGCCTCGCGCACCAGGGCCCGGCCGATCGCCACGCGCTGGCGCTGCCCGCCGGAGAGCTGGCCCGGCTTGCGGTCCAGCAGCTCGCGGATCTGCAGCAGGTCGGCGGCCCAGGCGACGCGCTTCTCCACCTCCTCCTTCGCCACGCCGTTGACGCGCAGGCCGAAGGACAGATTCTTGCGCACCGTCATGGTCGGATAGAGCGCGTAGGACTGGAACACCATGGCCAGGCCGCGGGCGCTCGGCTCGGCCTCGGTGACGTCGACGCCGCCGATCACGATCTCGCCGGAATCGACCTCATCGAGGCCGGCGATGGCGTTGAGCAGGGTGGACTTGCCGCAGCCCGAGGGGCCGAGCAGCACGGTGAAGGCGCCGGGATCGACCTCGATGTCGATCTCGCGCAGCACATGCAGCGGGCCGTAGGACTTGTTCAGGCGGCGGATCGAGATGCCGGAGGACATGGGCCTATCCTTTCACGGCGCCCGAGGCGATGCCGCGGACGAAGTACCGGCCGGACAGGAAGTACACGAGCAGCGGCGGCAGCGCGGTCAGCACCGTCGCCGCCATGTTGACGTTGTACTCGATCGTGCCGGTGGTGGTGTTGACGATGTTGTTGAGCTGGACGGTCATCGGCAGGTTCTCGCGGCCGGCGAAGATGTAGCCCAGCAGGTAGTCGTTCCAGATGCCGGTGACCTGCAGGATCAGCGCGACCATCAGGATGTTCACCGACATCGGCAGCATGATCTGCAGGAAGATGCGGAAGAAGCCGGCGCCGTCGACCCGGGCGGCCTTCACCAGCTCCTCCGGGATCCCGGCGTAGAAGTTGCGGAAGATCAGGGTCAGCGTCGGCAGGCCGAAGATCACATGGATCAGGATGATGCCGGGCAGCGTGCCGTAGAGGCCCATGCCGGCGAAGATCTTGACCAGCGGGTACAGGATCACCTGGTAGGGGATGAAGGCGCCCAGCATCAGCGCGGTCAGGATCTTGTCGGCATGGCGGAAGCGCCACTGCGCCAGAGCGTAGCCGTTCAGCGCCCCGGCCAGCACCGACAGGACCACGCTGGGCACCAGGATGCGGACCGAGTTCCAGAAGCCGACATGCAGCCCGTCGCAGAACAGGCCGGTGCAGGCCGACAGCCAGGCCTTCGACCATGGCTCCAGCGTCGGCGCCATCGGCAGGGCGAAGATCGAGCCCTCGCGGATCTCGTCCATCGGCTTCAGCGAGGTCGACAGCACGATCAGCAGCGGGATGGCGAAGAACAGCGCGGCCAGCACCAGGACGGCATAGAGCCCGGCGCGGCCGGCCGACGCCTTGCGGGCGGGGCGGCGGACGGCGCGCGGGATCGCACCGGCGACGGCAGTGTCGGTCATCGCGCCCTCCGCGACAGCTCGATGTAGAGATAGGGCGCCAGCGCCGCCAGCACGGCGACCAGCATGACCACGGCGCCGGCCGAGGCCAGGCCGATATTGGCGCGCTCGAAGGTCAGGTCGACCACGAACTTGGCCGGCAGGTCGGTGGCGTTGCCGGGGCCGCCCCGGGTCATGGCGACGACCAGGTCGTAGCTCTTCACCACCGCGATCGCCAGCAGCACCACGCAGGTGACGACCAGCGGCCGCAGCATCGGCAGCACGATCGACCAGTAGGTGCGCCAGCGCGGAATGCCCTCGACCCTCGCCGCTCGCCAGACCTCGTGGTCGATGCCGCGCAGCCCGGCCAGCATGATCGCCATGATCAGGCCGGAGGAGTGCCAGACGCCGGCGATCACCAGGGTGTAGATGGCCCGGTCGCGGTCGACGATCCAGTCGAAGGTGAAGCCCTCCCACCCCAGGCCGCGGACGAAATCCTGCAGCCCCATGGTCGGGTTCAGGAACCACTGCCAGGCCAGGCCGGTGACGATGAAGGACATCGACAGCGGGTACAGGAAGATGGTGCGGAACGCCCCCTCCCCCTTCACCTTCTGGTCGATCAGCACCGCCAGCAGCGTGCCCAGCACCAGCGCCCCGGCGATGAACAGCCCGCCGAACACGAACATGTTGCCGAAGGCGGTGTACCAGCGCGCGGTGCTGAACAGCCGGACATACTGGGCGACACCGGCGAAATCGTAATTCGGCACCAGGCTGGACCGGGTGAAGGAGATGTAGATGGTCCAGAGAATGGTGCCGTAGAAGCACGTGGCCATGACCAGCACGGTCGGCGTGACCACGGCCTTGGCGGTCAGGTAGCGGATGCGGAGCGCAGCCATGATCCCTCCAGAGGACCGCCCCGCCGCGAGGGCGGAGCGGTCCGGTTGAGGCGGTCGGTCAGATGTCGGCGTTGGCGACGATCTCGGAGAACTGCTTGGCAGCCTCCTCCGGCTTCATCTCCGGGTTGGTCCAGAACTGGGTGATCAGGTCCTGCAGCTGGCCTTCGACGTCGCTGCTGAAGGCCAGTGCCGTGTTCGGCAGCTGGTTCTCGACCTTCGACATCACCTTCTGGCCTTCCTGCGAGCAGATATCGAGGGTGCCGACATCGGCATCCATCCGCGGCGGCAGGGCACCCTTGAACTGATTGAAGGCGACCTGGGTGGCCGGGTCCATCATCACCTCGGCCAGCAGCTTCTGGGCCTTGGTCTTCTCCGGGTCGTCCAGCTTCGGGAAGGCGAAGACGTCGACGGTCAGGACATAGGCGTCCTGGTTGCCCGGCGGCCGGGCGCAGCCGAACTCCTTGCCCGGGGTCAGGCCGGCGGCGGCGAACTCGCCCTTCGCCCAGTCGCCCATGATCTGCATCGCCGCCTTGTTGGTGGCGACCATGATGGTGGTGTCGTTCCACTTCCGGCCGGCGCTGCCCTGGTCGACATAGGCGCGCAGCTTGCCGAAGGTCTCGAAGGCCTTGACCATCTCCGGCCCGCCCGCCGCGGCGGCGTCATGGTCGACATAGACCTTCCTGTACGTCTCCTTGCCGCCGGCGCCGATCAGGACCGAGCGGAACAGCAGCGCCTCCTGCCACGGCTCGCCGCCGAGGCCGAGCGCGGTGTAGCCTTTGGCCTTGATCTTGTCGGCGACAGGGAAGAACTCGTCCCAGCTCTTCGGCGGCTCGGCGCCCACCTCCTGGAAGATCTTGGTCGAGTACCACAGCCAGTTGTCGCCATGGATATCGGTCGGGACGGCGTAGAAATGGCCGTCATAGGAGGCGTTCTTGACGATCAGCGGCGGCAGCTTCTCCTGCCACTTGCCGGCCGCGGCGAGGTCGTCGAGATCGGCCAGCAGCCCCTCCTTCGCCAGGTTGGTGACGGCAACGCCGATGTTCCACTGGATGGCGCCCGGCGCGTCACCGCCGGCGATCCGGTTCATCGCCGCCTGCCGCGCCGCGGTGCCGCCGACCACGGCGCTGTCGATCCAGGTGCCGCCGCGCTTCTTGAACTCGTCGGCGAACACCTTGATCGCCTTGGATTCGCCGCCGCTGGTCCACCAGTGGATGACGTCGACGGTCTGTGCCGCCGCCGATCCCGCAGCCACCGCCGATATTGCACTGCAAAATGCGGCGGACAGCAGAAGTCGTTGGGGAAAATTCATAAGATTCCTCCCTCGCTTTATTCGGTTAACGGCTCAACGAACCCCGTCATCGCCCGCAGAACGGGCAACGAACACTGCAACTGCAGCGCATTCCGTATTTTGATCGGATCGTACAATCGATTACATTGAGGCGTCAATCGTGGAATCGAGGATCGAATATTGTCCTCTCCTGTGAATGGCCGGAACCGCACCCGGATGGTCGATATCGCCCGGCTGGCGGGCGTTTCAGTGGCGACGGTCAGCCGCGCGCTGACCGGCTCCCCCCTCGTCACCACCGAGACGCGCGAGCGGATCGAGGCGGCGGTGCGCCAGACCGGCTATGCCGTGAACCCGCTGGCGCGCGGCCTGCGCCGGCAGGAGGCGCGGCAGATCCTGGTGCTGGTGCCGGACATCGGCAACCCGTTCTTCTCCGAGGTCCTGCTGGGAATCGAGGAAGAGGCGGCGGCGCGCGGCTTCAGCATGCTGGTCGGCAACACCGCCAAGGATCCCGCGCGGGAAGACCGGCATGCCGGCCAGATGCTGACCGGCGCGGTCGACGGGCTGATCCTGCTGAACGGAAGACTGCCGCCGCGGCTGCAGCGCGACCGCGACTTCGACGGCCGCATCGTGGCGGTGTCGGAATCGATTCCCGGCGGCCGGGTGCCGGTCGTCGGCATCGACAATGCCGGCGCCGCGGCGGCGGTGGTGGCCCATCTGGCCGGGCTGGGGCATCGCCGCATCGCTCACATCGCCGGGCCGGAGAGCAACATCCTGACGCGGCAGCGGCTGGACGGCTACCGCGCCGGGCTGCGCGCGGCCGGCCTCAAGGCCGAATCCTGGCTGGTCCGGCACGGCGACTTCACCATCCCGAGCGGCGAGGCGGCGATGGCGTCGCTGCTGTCCCTGCCCGCCCCGCCGACGGCGGTGTTCTGCAGCAATGACGAGATGGCGATCGGCGCCATCCGGGCGTTGCGCGTCAGCGGGCGCGAGGTGCCGCGCGACGTGGCGGTGGCCGGCTTCGACGATATCCAGTTCGCCGGCACCTATGAGCCGCCGCTGACCACGATCCGCCAGCCGCGCCGACGCATGGGGGCCGAGGCGATGGCGCTTCTGGGCCGCCGCATCACCGGCGAGCCCGCCGCCGGCGGCGACGTCACCCTGCCCTTCGCACTGGTGGAGCGAAGGAGCAGCGTGGGGTGAGAGCCGCCATCGACCGCCTTCCATATTGACGCCGCGGCCATCCCGGCTTTAGCTGTTAGAACGCAATAACGTCACATACTTCATTATTGCGGAATAATGGGAGACAGGGATGGCGGATCTGCTGGTCAAGCTCTATGCGCTGGAGCCGCCGACGGCGTCGCGCGCGGCGATGGCGGCGGCCGGCATCACCATCCGTCCCGCCATCGCGCCGGAGAAGCGCGCCGTCGCCCGCTGGGTGGCGGAGCGCTTCGGCGACGGCTGGGCCAGCGAGGTCGAGGTCGCCTTCGCCCATCGCCCGATCGGCTGCCTGGTCGCGGTCAAGGACGGCGCCCTGCTGGGCTTCGCCTGCCACAACGCCACCGCCATCGGCTTCTTCGGCCCCACCGGCGTCGACCCCGACCAGCGCGGCCTGGGCATCGGCGAGGCGCTGCTGCGCGAGACCATGGAGGCGATGCGCCACCTGGGCCACGGCTACGCCATCATCGGCGGCGCCGGCCCGGTCGCCTTCTACGAGAAAATCGTCGGAGCCGTCGAGATTCCGGGTTCCACAAGTGGTCTATACCACGGCATGATACGATCCAAGACGACGGAATGATCCGGAGGCGCGGCCCGATCACGGCGGCCGCCCCCATCACGCATTCGGGAGGGTTCACACGGTGACCGCAGCCAACGCGTCCAGGGGCGGCCGGCCGCTCGCGCTCGTCCTCGGCATCCAGCGGCCGACGCTGTCGGCCGACGAGCTGGCCTTCTTCCGCGAGGCCAATCCCTACGGCCTGTTCCTCGGCCGCCGCAACATGAAGGACCCGGACCAGCTGCGCGCCCTGTGCGCCGCCTTCCGCGAGGCGGTGGGCCGGCCGGACGCGCCGGTGCTGACCGACCAGGAGGGCGGCCGCGTCTCGCATCTCGATTCCGGCGCCTGGCCGATGTTCCGCAGCTTCCGCAGCTTCGGCCGGCTGGCGGAGAAGGACATGGCCGCCGCCAAGCGCGCCATCCGCCTGTCCTCCGTCGCCATGGGCCGGATGATGCGCGAGGTCGGGCTGAACAGCGCCTGCTCCCCCGTGCTCGACCTGCTGCTGCCCGGCGCCGACCTGGTGATCGGCGAGCGCGCCTTCGGCGGCGACCCGGAGCTGGTGGCGGCGCTGGGCCGCGAGGTGGTGGACGGCTTCCTCGAGGTCGGGCTGATGCCGGTGATGAAGCACATCCCCGGCCATGGCCGCGCCACCGAGGACAGCCATAAGACCCGGCCGGTGGTGACCGCCGACGCCGCGACGCTGGACGCCACCGACTTCCTGCCCTTCGCCCGGCTGCGCGACACGCCCTGGGCCATGGTCAGCCATGTCGTCTACAGCGCCTTCGACCCCGACCGCCCGGCCTCGGTCTCGCCGGTGATCACGCAGGAGGTGATCCGCGGCCGCCTGGGCTTCGACGGCGTGCTGATCTCCGACTGCGTGTTCATGAACTCGCT
>NZ_JANX01000269.1 GCF_000767795.1 Inquilinus limosus MP06
GTCCGCTGCTGCTGACCGTGATTCCGGTTCCCCGCTCCCGAGCCTATGCCGGCGTGGCGGCGGGGGCGGCGATCTTCATCACCGACCCGGACGCCGCCGCCCCCCTCGCCCCGGCCCTGCTGCGGCAGATGTTCGGCCTGACCGCGGCCGAGGCGGCGCTGGCCGTGGAGATCGGCCGCGGCGAGGGGCTGGAGGCGGCGGCGGAGCGGCTGTCGATCGCCAGGACCACGGCGCGCACGCATCTGGCCCGGATCTTCGACAAGACCGGCACCGGCCGGCAGGCGGAGCTGGTCCGCCTGCTGCTGCACTACGGCGGGCCGCTGCCGCCGCCTGATTGAGCTCCGGTTGATTGCCATGCCGAATACCGCCACTGTGTTCCCATGAAGACCATCACGGTTTCCGTGGACGACAGCGTCTATAGGCAGGCCCGGATGAAAGCCGCCGAGCGGCGTATGTCCGTTTCCGCCCTGGTCAGGCAATTCCTGAACGAGTTCGCCGGGGAGGAAAGCGAGAGGAGGCCGAGCTACGGGCGTCGATCCGCTCCTTTCGCGCGTCCGACCGTTTGGCGCGCGACGACGTCCATGGACGCGTCCCGATGAGGCGCGACGACTAAACGGGATGAATCGAGGCCCGGTCACGTCGGACTCTGGCAGGAGGTAGAGCGTCTTCGAGCTGCCTCTCCCGCAAACGAGACCTTTCAGAATAGCCGAAGCCATCCCCTTCTAGTCCCCCCTCCCCTCGCGGGAGGGGGCTAGGGGGAGGGGGTTGTCGAGGACAAGCTCCGCGCGAATAGGCCCAGGAAAAAACGACGTCGCGGGCAGGCGAGATCGTGGGCGGCTCTGGCGGCGCGAACCCCCTCCCCCTACCCCCTCCCGCAGGGGGAGGGGGGACTCTTTCGCTTTCGTCGCGAGCGTCCGGGACGATCCGGAGAATTCCGAAAAGGTCCCGCAAACGGGAGAGGCAACGCGCTATAGTCCTGCCAAGATCGTTTGACCTGACTCGCCCCACCCCTACTCCGCCGCCAGCTTCGGGGCGGCCGGGGTGCGCAGGGTGGCCAGCAGCTCGGCCTCGCGCGCCTTGGCCTTGTCCCGGTTCTCGTCCTTGATGTGGCCGTAGCCGCGGATCTGCTCCGGCACCCGGGCCAGGGCGACGCAGACGGCATGGGTGTCCGGGCCCAGCCGGGCCAGCAGCTCCTGCACCACCGCCTCGTAATCGGTGATCAGCTGCCGCTCGGCCTTGCGCTCGGCGGTGCGGCCGAACGGGTCGAAGGCGGTGCCGCGCAGCCGCTTCATCCGCGCCAGCAGGCCGAAGGCCCGCAGCATCCACGGCCCGAAGGCGCGCTTCTTCAGGTGGCCGGTGTCCGGATCCTTCTCGGCGAAGGCCGGCGGCGCCAAGTGGAACTGCAGCTTGTAGTCGCCCTCGAACTGCGCCTCGATCTGCTTCAGGAAGGTGCCGTCGGTGTAGAGCCGGGCGACCTCGTACTCGTCCTTGTAGGCCAGCAGCTTGTAGTAGTTGCGGGCCACCGCCTCGGTCAGCTCCTGCCGGCCCAGCCTGGCCTCGGCCGCGCGGACCTTCTCGACCAGTGCCGTGTAGCGCGCGGCATAGGCGGCGTCCTGATAGGCGGTCAGCTGCTCGACCCGGCGGGCGATCGTCTCGTCCAACGTGCGCGACAGCCGGTGGCCCTCCTCCTGCGGCGGCGCGGCCAGCCGCTCGACCCGGGCGAGGTCGTGGGCGGCGCGGCGTCCCCACAGGAAGGCGGCCTTGTTCATGGCAACCGCGGTGCCGTTCAGCTCGATCGCCTTCTCCAGCGCCTCATGCGACACCGGCACCAGCCCCTTCTGCCAGGCATAGCCGAGCATGAACAGGTTGGTGGCGATGCTGTCGCCGAGCAGCGCCGTGGCCAGGCGGGTGGCGTCGACGGTGTCGAGGAGATCCGGGTTGCCGCCGTTCTTCGCCACCGCCTCCAGCATCGATGTGCCGGGAACGACGAAGTCCGGGTTGCGGGTGAAGGCGCCGGTGATGGTCTCGTGGCTGTTCACCACCTGCCGGGTCAGGCCCGGATGGATCTTCGACTGCGCCTCGCCCGAGGCCGCGACCACCAGGTCGCAGCCCAGCATCAGCCGGGCGCCGCCGGCGGCGATGCGCACCGCGTGGATCGCCTCCGGCGTCCGGGCGATGCGGACATGGCTGACCACGGCGCCGCCCTTCTGCGCCAGCCCGGCCTGGTCGAGCACCGAGACGCCCTTGCCCTCGAGATGCGAGGCCATGCCCAGCAGCGCGCCGATGGTGACGACGCCGGTGCCGCCGATGCCCGTGATCATGATGCCGTAGGGCTGGTCCAGCGACGGCAGCTCGGGTTCCGGCAGCACCGGGAACAGATCCGTCGTCCCCTCAGCCGCCGGCTTCGGCTTGCGCAGCTTGCCGCCCAGCACCGAGACGAAGGACGGGCAGAAGCCGTTGACGCAGGAGAAGTCCTTGTTGCAGCTGGACTGGTCGATCGCGCGCTTGCGGCCGAACTCCGTCTCCACCGGCACCACCGACAGGCAGTTCGAGACCTTCGAGCAGTCGCCGCAGCCCTCGCACACCGCCTCGTTGATCACCACCCGGCGGGCCGGGTCCTCCATCAGGCCGCGCTTGCGGCGGCGGCGCTTCTCGGCGGCGCAGGTCTGGTCGTAGATCATCACCGAGACGCCGGGCGTCTCGCGCAGCCGCTGCTGGATGTGGTCCAGCCGGTCGCGATGCTCGACCGGCACGCCGGCGGGCAGCAGCTTGCTCTGCGTCCCCGGCTCGCCATAGATCTCCGGCCGGTCGGTGACTACGACCATGGTCTCGACGCCCTCCGCCCGCAGCTGGGCGGCGATCATCGGCACGGTGATGGTGCCGTCGACCGGCTGGCCGCCAGTCATCGCCACGGCGTCGTTGTAGAGGATCTTGTAGGTGGCGTTGACGCCGGCCGCGAGGGCCGCGCGGATCGCCAGGCTGCCGGAGTGGAAATAGGTGCCGTCGCCGAGATTGACGAAGACGTGCTCGGTGTCCGTGAACGGCGCCTGGCCGATCCAGGCCGCGCCCTCGCCGCCCATCTGGCTGAAGGTCTCGGCCTTCCGGTCCGGCATCCAGGTCGCCATGTAGTGGCAGCCGATGCCGGCCATGGCCCGGCTGCCCTCGGGCACGCGGGTCGAGGTGTTGTGCGGGCAGCCGGAGCAGAAATAGGGGATGCGGTCGACCGCGGCCTTGACGGCCTTCTTCTGGGCCTCGCGCTCCTCCAGATAGCGCACCCGCTCGGCCAGGCCGGGATGGTCCAGGTACTTCAGCAGGCGGCGGCCGATGGCGACGGCGATCTGCGCCGGCGTCAGCTCGCCGGTCGAGGGCAGGATCCAGTCGCGCTTCTCGTCGAACTTGCCGACGATCACCGGCCGCTTGTCGGCCTGCCAGTTGTACAGCTGCTCCTTCAGCTGGTTCTCGATCAGCGCCCGCTTCTCCTCGACCACGATCAGCTCGTCGAGGCCTTCGGCGAAGGCGCGCACCCCGGTCGGCTCCAGCGGCCAAGGCATGCCGACCTTGTAGATGCAGATGCCGAGCTGCGCCGCCAGCTCGCGGTCTATGCCGAGATCGTCCAGCGCCTGGCGGACGTCGAGATAGGATTTGCCGGTGGTGACGATGCCGAAGCGGTGGCGGCCGCTGTCATAGACCAGATGGTCGAGCCTGTTGGCGCGGGCGAAGGCAAGCGCGGCATAGAGCTTGTCGCGCATCAGCCGCTCCTCCTGCGCCAGCGGCGGGTCGGGCCAGCGGATGTTCAGCCCGCCGGGCGGCATGGCGAAATCCTCGGGCAGCACGATCCGGACCCGGTTCGGGTCGACGAAGACGGAGGCCGAGCTGTCGACATTCTCGGCGATGGTCTTGAACCCGACCCACAGGCCGGAATAGCGGCTCATCGCCCAGCCATACAGGCCGTAATCCAGGATCTCCTGGACATTCGCCGGGTTCAGCACCGGCATCATATGGGCGATGAAGGCGTGCTCGGACTGGTGCGGCACGGTCGAGGATTTGCAGGCATGGTCGTCGCCGGCCAGGGCCAGGACGCCGCCGAATTTCGAGGTGCCGGCGAAGTTCGCGTGCTTCAGCACGTCGCCCGAGCGGTCGACGCCCGGGCCCTTGCCGTACCAGATGCCGAAGACGCCGTCATGTTTCGCGCCCGGCCACAGGCCGACCTGCTGGCTGCCCCAGACGGCGGTGGCGCCGAGGTCCTCGTTCAGCCCGGGCTTGAACTCGATCTGCTGCTTCTGCAGGAACTTGCGCGCCGACCACAGCGCCTGGTCGTAGCCGCCGAGCGGCGAGCCGCGGTAGCCGGAGATGAAGCAGGCGGTGTTCAGCCCGGCCGCTTCGTCGCGCCGCCGCTGCATCAGCGGCAGGCGCACCAGCGCCTGGATACCGGTGAGATAGATGCGGCCGGAGTCGAGGGTGTACTTGTCCTCGAGGCTCACGGAAGCAAGCGCCGTCGCCGTCATCAATGCCTCCCGAAAGGCCGCCGGTCTGTCGCCGCGGCCACCGCTAAATAGGTAATCTTCTTTCGCTCCGGGGACAATCGCACCGGGGCCTTCCCCGAGAGAAAGCAACGGAAACCCGACAGTATTGCTGTCCTTGATCCAAGATGTCCGGCTTTCACGAAAACGCGACGGAAACGAACCCAACTCACGGCCCGACGGGGCATAGGGGCGGTTCAGCTCCCCGAATTGTCATGCCCGGGCTTGACCCGGGCATCCAGAAAATGTCGATGCCGTGCTGGGTGGCCCTGGATCGCCGGGTCAAGCCCGGCGATGACAATGAGGGTGAATCCCTTCTTCTCATCCCTCCACCCGACACATGCGACACCGGCGGGGGTGACGGAACCCCGTACACCGCCTAGATAGGTCGGGCGGCCGGGCCCGGCCGCGCGACCCCGGTTGGATCATGGCCGACGAAGAGAACAGTTTCGGCGGACGCCTGCGCCGCTATGCCCGAGTCTCCGGCGCCATGGGCGGCCTCGCCGCCCGGGTGGCCGGCGAGCGCTATCTCGGCCTCAAGGTCGACCGCGAGGCCCATGCCAACGAGCTGCGGGCGGCCTTGGGCGGGCTGAAGGGCCCGCTGATGAAGGTGGCGCAGATGCTGGCCACCATCCCCGAGGCGGTGCCGAAGGAATACGCGCAGGAGCTGCAGCAGCTGCAGGCCGACGCGCCGTCGATGGGCTGGCCCTTCGTCAAGCGGCGCATGGCCAGCGAGCTGGGTCAGGCCTGGCAGTCGAAGTTCCAGAGCTTCGAGCACGAGGCGGCGGCCGCGGCCTCGCTGGGCCAGGTGCATAAGGCGGTCGGACTGGACGGGCGGCGCCTGGCCTGCAAGCTGCAATATCCGGACATGCAGTCTGCGGTCGAGGCCGACCTCAAGCAGCTGAAGCTGATCCTCGGCATCTTCGAGCGCTACGACAAGACGGTGTCGACCAAGCAGATCCACGCCGAGATCTCGGAGCGGCTGCGCGAGGAGCTGGACTATTCGCTCGAGGCACGGCACTCGCAGCTCTATGCCGAGATGCTGGCGAAGGAGCCGAACGTCCATGTGCCGGAGGTGGTGCCGGAGCTGTCGACCCGGCGCCTGCTGACCACCACCTGGCAGGACGGCAAGAAGATCCTGACCTTCGTCCAGGGCAGCGAGGAGCAGCGGGCCCAGCTGGCGCTGAACATGTTCCGGGCCTGGTACGTGCCGCTCTATTATTACGGCGTGATCCATGGCGACCCGCATCTCGGCAACTACTCGGTGCGGGATGACGATTCGATCAACCTGATGGATTTCGGCTGCATCCGGGTGTTCCCGCCCAGCTTCGTCGGCGGCGTGATCGAGCTGTACCGGGCGCTGGAGACCAATGACCGCGACCGCGCGGTGGCCGCCTACAAGACCTGGGGCTTCAAGAACATGACCAACGAGCTGGCGGACGTGCTGAACGTCTGGGCCGGCTTCCTGTACGGCCCGATCCTGGAGAACAAGGTGCGGCTGATCGGCGAGGCCAAGAACGGCGTCTATGGCCGCGAGACCGCCGAGCAGGTGCACAAGGAGCTGCGCCGCGTCGGCGGCATCGAGGTGCCGCGGGAGTTCGTGTTCATGGACCGCGCGGCGCTGGGCCTCGGCTCGGTGTTCATCCACCTCAAGGCCAAGGTGAACTGGCATACCCTGTTCAACGAGCTGATCGCCGATTTCGACCAGGACGCCCTGGCCAAGCGCCAGGCCGCGATCCTGAAGAAGCACAAGCTGCCGCTGCCGGTGGCGGGCGCCTGACGCCGATGGCGCCATCCGACCGGGACGAGCTGGCGGCCCTGAGGAAGGAATGGGTCGAGAGCGGCCGTTCGGTGCTGCAGGACGACGCCGGTGGCGGCGACCAGAGCGTCCTGCATCACTGGGTCGTGCGGCTGATCGACGGCGACATCGTCGATGACGACCGGGATGGCATCCTGTCCCTGGTCTATCACAGCCTGAACTTCGACATCCCCTTCGCCGCCACCCGAGGCGTGCGGGAGGAGCTGCGGCACGTCATCCGCATGAAGATCAAGGACCCCGCCTGGCGGCGATTTCCGGAGGAGCCCTCGAAGGGCTGACACTGCTTTGCCTCTCCCGCCAGGCGGGAGAGGCCACGCGAGAAATGCTCAATTCTCTCGCTCCGGACGCGACGCTCCCCCTCAGGCCGTCCGCACCCGGACGGGCCGCCGCCGGGTCACGGCCCAATCCAGCAGCGCGACCGCGACCATCGAGGCGCCGACCAGCGGGTACAGCACCCCGCCGACCGCCAGGATCGCGGTGACGCCGCGCAGCACCCGCGGGTCGGCCGGCATCGGCGGCGCGCCGAGCGCGCCGGACGGCCGCCGCTTCCACCACATCACCGCGGCCGACACCACCAGCCCGATCATGGCGAGGCAGGCGGCCAGCAGCAGCAGCTGGTTCGCCAGGCCGAACTGCTGGCCCATATGGGTGTTGATGCCCCATTCCATCGCCCGGCCCAGCGGGCCGTAGTCGGCATAGCCCATGTCGATCAGCGGCTTGCCGGAATACTGGTCGAGATGGACCACGCGCTGCCGCGACAGGTCGTCGGGATAGACCGAGGCGGTGTAGACCCCGGCCGGCCCCGCCGGCGGGTTGACGGCATAGCCGGGGGCGAGGCCGAGCCGGTCGAAGATCGTCACCGCGGCGTCCAGCCCGATCGGCCCGCCACCGCCGGCCATCGCCGATTTCGGCATCCGCGCCTGCTCCAGCGACCAGGTCGTGGGCTGCATATGCGCCAGGTGCTCGTCCGACATCGGCACGGCCACCCGCACCCCGGCGGGGTAGCCGAAATTGCTGCCATTGGCCCAGCGGTTGACGGTGTCGCCCCACAGCACCGACCAGGGCATGCCGGTGACCGCCAGGAACACGATGATGCCGCCGACGAACAGGCCGGTCACGGCGTGCAGGTCGCGCCAGAACATCCGCCGCTTCGGCGAGCCGCGCACCGACAGCGCCCCGCCCTGCCGGCCGCGCGGCCACCACAGGTAGACGCCGGTGGCGACCAGCAGGATCATCCAGCCGCCGGCGATCTCGATCGCGCCCTGTCCCCAGGGGCCGAGATAGGCCAGGCTGTGCAGCTGGCGCACCACCCACATCACCGAGCCCCGGTCCGGGATCTCGCCCAGCACCCGCCCGTCAGTGGGGTCGACGAAGATGGAGAGCTTGCGGCCGTCCGCCGTCTTCACCCCGATCTCGGCCGAGGCGCCGGCATCGGCCGGCGGCAGGTATTTGAAGACGTCGCCGGGGAAGGCGCCGAGGGCGGCGGCGACCTGGGCGCTGGGCGCGATCCGCGCCACCGCCTGGGCCTCGACCCGCTTCAGGTCGCGATAGACCAGGCCCTCGATCTCGTCGCGGAACAGGTACAGCCCGCCGGTCACCGCCAGCAGGACCAGGAAGGGCAGCGTCAGCAGCCCGGCGTAGAAATGCCAGCGCCAGACGGCGCGGTACAGGCTCGTGGACCGGCGCGCCGCCTCGGCGGCGGCGGTCGGCATCGCGATGTCGGCCATGATCCGAATCCCGTGCGGCCGCGCCGGGCAGGCCCGCGCGGCCTTGGTTAAAAGAGAGTTCAGGACGGGAGGTCGGATCGCGGCGGCGCGCGGGCGCTGAAGCCGCTTGGC
>NZ_JANX01000270.1 GCF_000767795.1 Inquilinus limosus MP06
AGACCCAGGTCGCGGCGCTGGACCTCGCCGGGGTCGCGGTCAGTGCCGGCTCGGCCTGCAGCTCCGGCAAGGTCCGCCGCAGCCATGTGCTGGAGGCGATGGGCCTGCCGGGCGACCTGGCCGAGAGCGCCATCCGGATCAGCCTCGGGCCGGCGACGGATGCCGAGGCGATCGAGCGCTGCGTCGCCGCCTGGGCCGATCTGTCGCGGCGAAGGCGCAGCCGTGCGGTGGCCTGAAGGGAGGCATGAGGTTTCGCCGGTTGCCGCCGGTCCGCGGCTTTCGTAGAACACCACGTTTTCGAGCAGGAGCAGGGCCGGAATGCCCAGGATCATCTTCATCGAGCCGGACGGGAACCGGCGCGAGATCGACGCCCCGGCCGGGCTGTCGATCATGGAGATCGCGCACAAATACGATGTCGATCTGGAAGGCGCCTGCGAGGGCTCCCTGGCCTGTTCGACCTGCCATGTGATCGTCGAGCCGGACTGGTACGAGAAGCTGCTGCCGGCGCGAGAGGACGAGGAGGACATGCTCGACCTCGCCTGGGGCCTGACCAAGACCTCGCGCCTCGGCTGCCAGATCATCATGAACGACGAGCTCGACGGGCTGACGGTCCGGCTGCCGGGCGGCAGCAACAACATGATGTGATACAAGGACGTTCCGGCATGAGCGGTCCGCATGCCGGGGTCCAGCGGAGCGCGGCTGAGAACGACTCTCGCAGTCGGGTTTTCGCTGGCAATCGTCGCCGAAACGCCTATCTATTGGCGTGAGAAGGGCGGCAACACTGGCCTCCCAAGGGGCAACCTTTGGGGCCTTCCGCATCGGAGTACCCGACTAGCCCACTCGGTTAATCGGATCTGGCACAGGGTTGAGGAGCGAGGCATGGCGGCAGTCCAGGAGACGGTCCGGCAGGTCGAAGAGATCACGAACAGCCGCTACAAGCACGGCTTCTTCTCGGATATCGAGATGGAGACTGCGCCGAAGGGGTTGACCGAGGAGACCGTCCGCTTCATCTCCGCCAAGAAGAACGAGCCCGAATGGCTCCTGGAATGGCGCCTGCGCGCCTTCCGGCTGTGGCAGACGATGGAGGAGCCGCACTGGGCGCGGCTCAGCCATCCGCCGATCGACTATCAGGACGCCTACTACTACGCCGCGCCGAAGAAGAAGCCCAAGCTCGGCAGCCTGGACGAGGTCGACCCCGACATCCTGGCCGTCTACGACAAGCTGGGCATCCCGCTGCGCGAGCAGGAGAAGCTGGCCGGCGTCGCCGTCGACGCCGTGTTCGACAGCGTCTCCGTCGCCACCACCTTCAAGGAGGCGCTGGAGAAGGAAGGCGTGATCTTCTGCTCCATCTCCGAGGCAGTGCAGAAATACCCTGAGTTGGTGCGCCAGTATCTCGGCTCGGTGGTGCCATATTCCGACAACTACTTCGCCACGCTGAACTCCGCCGTCTTCACCGACGGATCGTTCGTCTACATCCCCAAGGGCGTGCGCTGCCCGATGGAGCTGTCGACCTATTTCCGCATCAATGCGGAGAATACGGGCCAGTTCGAGCGCACCCTGATCATCGCTGACGACAGCAGCTACGTCTCCTACCTGGAAGGCTGCACCGCGCCCCAGCGCGACGAGAACCAGCTGCACGCCGCGGTGGTCGAGCTGGTGGCGCTGGACGACGCCGAGATCAAGTACTCCACCGTCCAGAACTGGTATCCGGGCGATGAGGAGGGCAAGGGCGGCATCTACAACTTCGTCACCAAGCGCGCCGCCTGCCGCGGCCGCAACTCCAAGGTCAGCTGGACCCAGGTCGAGACCGGCTCGGCGATCACCTGGAAGTACCCGAGCTGTATCCTGCAGGGCGACAACTCGGTCGGCGAGTTCTACTCTGTGGCGATCACCAACAACCGCCAGCAGGCCGACACCGGCACCAAGATGATCCATATCGGGAAGAACACCAGCTCCCGGATCATCTCCAAGGGCATCTCGGCCGGGAAGTCGGACAACACCTATCGCGGCCTGGTGCGGATCCTGCCGGGCGCCGAGGGCGCGCGCAACTTCACCCAGTGCGACAGCCTGCTGATCGGCGACAAGTGCGGCGCCCACACCGTGCCCTATATCGAGAGCCGCAACCCGACGGCGCAGGTGGAGCACGAGGCGACCACCAGCAAGGTCAGCGAGGACGTCCTCTTCTACTGCCGCCAGCGCGGCATCGGCGAGGAGGAGGCGCTGGGCCTGATCGTCAACGGCTTCTGCCGCGAGGTGCTGCAGGCGCTGCCGATGGAGTTCGCGGTCGAGGCCCAGAAGCTGGTCGGCATCAGCCTGGAAGGCTCGGTCGGTTGAAATCCGGCCGCCCCGTGCGGCCGCTTTGTTCGAGGAAGGCCGTGTGAAGCGGCGAGGGAACGCGGAATGCTGGAGATCAAGGACCTGCACGTCGCCGTCGACGGCAAGGAGATTCTGAAGGGTGTGTCGCTGGCCCTGAGCAAGGGCGAGATCCACGCCATCATGGGGCCGAACGGCTCCGGCAAGTCGACGCTGAGCTACGTCATCGCCGGCCGCGACGGCTACGAGGTCACCGGCGGGTCGATCACCTTCAACGGCGAGGACCTGCTGGCGATGGAGCCGGAGGAGCGGTCGCGCGCCGGCGTGTTCCTGGCCTTCCAGTACCCGCTCGAGGTTGCCGGCGTCGGCACCGTCACCTTCCTGCGCACCGCCTACAACGCCCACCGCAAACATCGCGGCGAGGCCGAGCTGGACCCGATGCAGTTCACCAAGCTGCTGCGCGAGAAGGCGAAGGAACTGGGCATCGACGCCGAGATGCTGAAGCGCTCGGTTAATGTCGGCTTCTCCGGCGGCGAGAAGAAGCGCAACGAGGCGCTGCAGATGGCGCTGCTGCAGCCGAGCCTTGCCGTGCTGGACGAGACCGACAGCGGCCTCGACATCGACGCGCTGAAGGTGGTGGCCGAGAGCGTGAACAAGCTGCGCTCCCCCGACCGCGCTTTCCTGGTGATCACCCACTACCAGCGCCTGCTCAGCTACATCGTCCCCGACCACGTCCACATCCTGGCCGACGGCCGGATCGTCCGGTCCGGCGGCAAGGAGCTGGCGCTGGAGCTGGAGGAGAAGGGCTACGCGGGCGTTGTCCCCGCGGCCGCGTGAGGCCGAGATGAGCGAAGCCACCGCCACCTCCCCCGTCGTCGCCGCCCAGCGCGAGCGTTTCTCGGCCAGCCGCTCGGCGCTGCCCGGCGTCGGCCACAGCGCCGTCGCCCGCCGCCGCGAGGCGGGCATGGCCCGGTTCGAGAGCCTGGGCCTGCCGACGCGCAAGCAGGAAGCCTGGAAGTACACAGACCTGCGGCGGCTGGAGAAGCTGGGCCTGAACGGCGCCACCGCTCCGGCCGACGCGGCGCTGCCCGAAGCCCTGCGCGCCTTCGTGCCGGCGCAGGGCCCGTCCATGGTCTTCGTCAACGGCCGGCTGCGGCCGGAGCTGTCGCATCTCGACAGCCTGCCCAAGGGGCTGCGCTTCGACGGCTATGCCGCGGCGCTGGAGGCCGGCGACGCCGAGGTCGAAACCCGCTTCGCCAGGGCCGCCGACGCATCGCTGGTCGAGCTGAACGCCGCCCTGGTCGAGGATGGCGCGGTGCTGCGCATCGCCCCCGGCGCGGTGATCGACGCGCCGGTCCGGCTGGTCTTCCTGTCGGCGCCGGGCGCCGCGGCGGTGGCCAGCCATCCGCGCATCCTGGTGCTGGCCGGGGCCAACAGCCAGGCGACGCTGATCGAGGCCTATCACGGCACCGACGACACCGGCTATTTCACCAATGCGGTGGTCGATGCCGAGATCGGCGACGGCGCCCGGCTGCGCCATTACCGGCGGCAGAGCGAGGGGCTGCAGGCGGTGCATCTGCTGAACGGCAGCGCCACCATCGGCCGCGACGCCACCTATGACAGCTTCACCCTCAGCCTCGGCGCCGACCTGGCGCGGACCGAGGTGGTGGCGACCTTCACCGGCCGCGGCGGCAACGGGCACGTCACCGGCGCCTATCTGGCCGATGGCAGCCGCCACATCGACACCACCACGCTGATCGACCACGCCGTGCCGGACTGCCGGTCGCGCGAGGTGTTCAAGGGCGTGCTGGACGGCAAGGGCAGGGGCGTCTTCCAGGGCAAGATCATCGTCCGCCGCGACGCCCAGCGCACCGACGGCTACCAGCTGAACCGGGCGCTGATGCTGTCGCGCACCGCCGAGATCGACAGCAAGCCCGAGCTCGAGATCTACGCCGACGACGTCAAGTGCAGCCACGGCGCCACGGTCGGCGAGATCGACGCCGAGGCGCTGTTCTACCTGCGCGCCCGCGGCATCGACGAGCGCACGGCGCGGGCCCTGCTGGTCGAGGCCTTCCTGCGCGAGGCGCTGGAGGAGGTCGCCGACGAGGCGGTGCGCGAGGAGTTCGAGGCCGCGGTCGGGCAGTGGCTCGCCGGGCGGCACCAGGAGGGTTAGAGCCGATGGACACGCGGCTGCATGCGAGCGGCATCAACGCCTATGACGTGAACGCGGTCCGGGCGGATTTCCCGATCCTGTCCCGCACCGTCTACGGCAAGCCGCTGGTCTATCTCGACAACGCCGCCTCGGCGCAGAAGCCGCGCTCGGTGATCGACGCCGAGAGCCGCGTCTACGAAGAGGAATACGCCAACGTCCATCGCGGGCTGCACTATCTCAGCGGCGCCGCGACCGATGCCTTCGAGGCGACGCGCGAGGCGGTGAAGCGCTTCATCAACGCTGCCTCGATCAAGGAGATCGTCTACACCCGCGGCACCACCGAGGCGATCAACCTGGTGGCCCAGAGCTACGGCCGCGCCTTCCTGAAGGAAGGGGACGAGATCATCGTCTCGGTGCTGGAGCACCACTCCAACATCGTGCCCTGGCAGCTGCTGGCGCAGGAGAAGGGGTTGGTCCTCAAGGTCGCCCCGATCGACGACGACGGCAACTTCCTGCTCGACGAGTTCGAGCGCCTGCTGTCGCCGCGGACGAAGCTGGTCTCGATCACCTACATGTCGAACGCGCTGGGCACCATCGTCCCGGTCAAGGCGGTGATCGAGCGGGCGCATGCGGTCGGCGCCAAGGTGCTCCTGGATGCCGCCCAGGCGATCACCCACATGCCGGTCGACGTCCAGGATCTCGGCTGCGACTTCCTGGCCTTCTCCGGCCACAAGCTGTACGGCCCGACCGGCATCGGCATCCTCTACGGCCGCGAAGCGCTGCTGGAGGCGATGCCGCCCTGGCAGGGCGGCGGCGAGATGATCCGCACCGTCAGCTTCTCCGGCACCACTTTCGCCGAGCTGCCGGCCAAGTTCGAGGCCGGCACCCCGGCCATCGCCCAGACCATCGCGCTCAAGGCGGCGATCGACTACGTCACCGCCCTCGGCCTCGACACCATCGCGGCGCATGAGCACGAGCTGATGCAGTACGGCGTCGAGCGGCTGTCGCATGTGCCGGGCCTGACCATCGTCGGCCGGGCACGGGATCGTGCCTCGATCATCTCCTTCGCCATGGACTGCGCCCATCCGCACGACATCGGCACGGTGATCGACCAGGCCGGCGTCGCCGTCCGGGCCGGCCACCACTGCGCCCAGCCGCTGATGGAGCGGCTGCAACTGCCGGCCACGGCCCGCGCCTCCTTCGCCCTGTACAACACCAAGGCCGAGATCGACGTGATGGCCGAGGCGCTGGACAAGGTGGTCAAGCTGTTCGGGAAATGACGATGTCGCTGTCCCAGGAAGAGCTGGAGGAGAACTTCTCCCTCCTCGACGATTGGGAGGAACGCTACGCCTACATCATCAGCCTGGGCGACGCCCTGCCGCCCTTCCCGGAGGCCGAGCGCGTCGAGGCCAACAAGGTGCATGGCTGCCAGAGCCAGGTGTGGCTGATCGCCCGGCCCGAGGACCAAGCGCCGGACCGCATCGTCTTCCAGGGCGACAGCGACGCCCGCATCGTCAAGGGGCTGATCGCCATCGTCACCGGCGTGTTCTCCGGCAGACGGCCGGAGGAGGTGGCGGCGATGGACCTGCGCGGCCTGTTCAACCGGCTCGGCCTCGACACCCATCTGACCAGCGGCCGCCGCAACGGCCTGGCCTCGATGGTGGAACGGATCAAGGAGATCGCGCGGCGCACCCTTGCCGCGCGGGAGGCGACATCATCATGACCCGAAGCGCCTATTTTCCCGATGACGGCCTCGGCCTCAACGACTTCATGCGCGCCGGCACGCTGGACGTGCCGGAGCCGGACTGGATCCATGTCCGCACGCCGCTGTCGAAGATCGAGTATCCGCTCGACGTCGAGGCCACCCGCTCGGCGGTGATGGACAACCTGACCCTGGTCTTCGACCCGGAGCTGCCGGTCAACATCGTCGAGCTCGG
This sequence comes from Inquilinus limosus MP06, assembly GCF_000767795.1. GTDB lineage: Bacteria > Pseudomonadota > Alphaproteobacteria > DSM-16000 > Inquilinaceae > Inquilinus > Inquilinus limosus_E. The sequence goes on from NZ_JANX01000270.1 coordinate 6,403, forward strand.
CCTGATCTACCGGGTCGAGGTGACGCCGGAGGGCAAGGTCGAGATCGACATGACCCTGACCGCGCCGAACTGCCCGGTGGCCGGGTCGATGCCGGTGATTGTCGAGAAGGGCGCCCGCGCCGTGCCCGGCGTGACCGAGGCCAAGGTCAACCTGACCTGGAGCCCGGCCTGGTCGATCGAGCGAGCCAGCGAGGACGCCCGGCTGGCGCTGGGGATGTAGGAACCGGTCTCCAGCCTCCTCCGCTTGTCATCCTCGGGCTTGACCCGAGGATCCAGGGGCTTTCCGGAGCGGACCTCGGTGGCCCCTGGATTGCCGGGTCAAGCCCGGCAATGACAGAAAGGGAAGGGTGGGGACACCGGGGAACGTCTGCATTGCAACCGCAGACCGTTGAAGTCTTTTCCCGATCGGCCCATCTTGTGGGTCGAGGACAAGAGGTGAACAGGATGCGCGCCCTACCGCCGCCGATTTCCCTGACCGACCGCGCCGCCGACCGCGTGCGCGAGCTGATCGCGAAGTCGCCGAAGCCGATCATCGGCCTCCGGGTCGGGGTCAAGGCGCGCGGCTGCTCCGGCCTCAGCTACTTCATGGAATACGCCGAGGAGCGGAAGAAGTTCGAGGATGTGGTCGAGAGCAAGGGCGTCACCGTCCTGATCGACCCCTCGGCGATCATGTTCCTGCTCGGCACCGAGATGGACTACGTCCAGGAAGAGTTCGGCGCCCGCTTCGTGTTCAACAACCCGAACGAGGTCGATCGCTGCGGCTGCGGCGAGAGCTTCCGGGTGGCGCAGCCCGAGGGCAAGGAACCGGCCCCGGCCCAGGCATGACGCATCCGGCCGGCGGTGCCGCCCCGGACCTGACCCCCAGAACCCTTCGCCGCCTGCTGTCGCCGCCGCGCCTGCGGCGGCTTCTGCGTTTCGGCGTCGGCGGCCTCCTGGTCGGCTGCATGGCGGTCGCCTTCGCCGAGGCTGCCGACGGGGCGCAGAGCCTCTTCGCCTGGATCATCGATGGCCGGCTGTGGCTGGCGCCGATCCTCGGCGCCCTCGGCTTCGGGATCTCCGCCCTGGCGGCGCAGCGGCTGTTCCCGGCGGCGCCGGGCAGCGGCATCCCGCAATGCATCGCCGCGATGCGCCGGCCGCTGGAGCTGGTGCCGGGCCAGCTGAACGCCCGCACCGGCATCGGCAAGATCGCGCTGTGCCTGTTCGGCCTGGCCTGCGGCGCCTCGATCGGGCGCGAGGGGCCGACGGTGCAGGTCGGCGCGGTGATCCTGGCCAGCCTGACGGCGAACGCCACCCCGGCCCGGCTGCGGCGGGTGATCACCGCCGGCGGCGCCGCCGGGCTGGCCGGCGCCTTCAATACGCCGCTGGCCGGCATCGTGTTCGCGCTGGAGGAACTGGCCGCCGGCTTCGACATCCGCAACCGCATGGCGGTGCTGGCGGCGATCTTTCTGTCCTCCGCCGTCGCCATCGCCGTGCTCGGCGACTACACCTATTTCGGCCGCCACCCGCTCGACTTCACGGCCGGGGCGATCCCGGTGTTCCTGCTGGTCGCGGTGCTGGCGGGAGTCCTGGGCGGCCTGTTCGGCCGCTGCGTCCTGGCCCTGACCCGGCTGCTGCCGCGGCTGTTCGCCCGGTTCGGCCGCTCGGTCGGTGCTGGCCGCCGCGCCAGCTGCGCCTTGTGGCCGCTGAGTCGGCTGCCGCCGGCGGCGCCACCTTCGGCACCGGCTACGAGCCG
>NZ_JANX01000271.1 GCF_000767795.1 Inquilinus limosus MP06
ACCGACGAGGCCTGGGCCCTCAAGGCCTTCACCGAGAAGACCGGCATCGAGGTCAAGCACGACTACTTCAACTCCGAAGAGGAGATGCTGACCAAGCTGCGCACCAATCCCGGCACCTATGACGTGGTGCTGATCAACAGCGCCCGCACCCTGCAGGCCCAGGCCGAGGACCTGCTGGAGCCGATCGACCTGGCCAAGGTGCCGAACGCCGCCGACCTGTCGCCACAGCTGCGCGACCACGCCAATTTCCACAAGGACGGCAAGGCCTACGGCGTGTCCTGGCTGTGGGGCATCAACGCGCTGGGCCTGCGCCGCGACAAGGTCAAGGCCGACAGCCTGGCGGTGCTGGCCGACCCGGCCCAGACCGGCCGCGTCGCCCTGTTCGACGACGCCGTCACCGCCATCGGCATCGGCGCGCTGATGACCGGCCAGGACATCAACGCGCCCAAGGACATGGACGCGGTCGCCGCCAAGCTGAAGGAGCTGAAGCCCGGCGTGAAGCTCTTGTGGTCCAGCGAGGACCAGTGGAACAAGGCCTTCGCCGCCGGCGAGTTCGACGTCTCGATCTACTGGTCGGGCGCGGCCGTGCGGTCGCAGCGCAACTTCAAGCTGGCGGTCGACTTCGTGGTGCCGAAGGAAGGCGGCATCGGCTGGATCGACGGGCTGTCGGTGCCGGCCACCAGCACCCGCAAGGAGCAGGCCGCGGCCTTCATCAACTACATGATCGACCCCGGCTTCTACGACTACTGGGCCACCAATATCGGCGCCCCGGCCTCGGCCAACGCCAAGGCCATGGCGGCGCTGCCGGCCGACGACCTGAACAAGCAGATCCACAAGGCCGAGTACCTGTCCCAGCTGCAGTTCATGTCGCCGCTCAGCGACGACCAGCGCACGGCCTTCTCCGACCTGTGGCAAGAGACGAAGGCGTTCTACGCGGGGTAGCTCCACACAGGCACGGCCTGCCCTGCTACTCTCCCCCTCCCCTTGCGGGAGGGGGTAGGGGGAGGGGTATGTCGAGGCGGGAACGGTCCTGGGGCTTCAGTTCTGACGGGACGAGCCCCCTCCCCCTACCCCCTCCCGCGAGGGGAGGGGGAGGATGAAGGAAGGGCGGAGAGGTTGCAGCAGGGGATGACCAGATGACCGAGCTGGCGGCGCCGACCACCGCCGTCACCGCGCCCGCCGCGGGCGGGGCGGAGAAGCGCGGCTGGCTGGCCACGGCCGGGCTGCTGCTGCCGGCCTATGGCTGGCTGACGCTGGCGATCTTCCTGCCGCTGCTGATGATGCTCGGCTTCAGCTTCCTCAAGGTGGCGCCGTTCGGCGGTCGGGCCATCGTCTGGACCGTCGACAACTACCTGGCCTTCCTCAAGCGCCCCTATCTGCGCGACGTCGCCTGGACCTCGCTGTCGATCGGGATCTGGACCACGCTGATCTGCGCCGTGATCGGCCTGCCGGCGGCGCTAGCCCTGGCGCGCTCCACCTTCGGCCGCACCCGGCAGGTGCTGTTCCTCCTGATCATCCTGCCGTTCTGGACCAACGGCCTGGTCCGCGTCTTCTCCTGGACCATGGTGCTGCGCGACGGCGGCATCATCGACGGCCTCTACCACTGGATCTTTCCGGACGCGGCACCGCTCGGGCTGCTCTACACCTATCCCGCCATCGTGGTCGGGCTGGTGCACGCCTACCTGCCCTACATGATCCTGACCTGCTACCTGTCGCTGGTGGCGATCGACGACCAGATCCTGGAGGCCGCGCGCAGCCTGGGCGCCCGCGCGCCGGTGGTGTTCTGGAAGATCATCCTGCCGCTGGCGACGCCGGGGCTGATCTCCGGCTCGGTGCTGATCTTCGTGCCGGTGATCGGCAGCTTCATGGAACCGCGCATCCTCGGCGGCCGGGTCGGCGTCACCATGGGCACGGTGATCGAGGACCAGTTCACCCAGGCCTTCAACTGGCCGCTGGGCGCCGCCCTGTCCTTCACCATGCTGGCGATCGTGCTGCTGATCTTCGCCCTGGCCGCGCCGGTGCTGAGGCGGCAGCAGGGAGGGGCGCGATGATGACAAGCGTCCTCTCGCAATTCCCCACACCGTCATTGCGAGCGCAGCGAAGCAATCCAGGGCCGTTTGCCGTGGCCCCTGGATTGCTTCGTCGGCTTCGCCTCCTCGCAATGACGGTGAGGAATGGCGACGCCGGAACCGGTGGAGTCTGCCGATGAAGCGCCTCGGCCTCGCCCATCTCTGGGTCGTCATCGCCTTCCTGTACCTGCCGATCGTCGTGATGGTGGTGATGGCATTCAACGCCTCGCCGCTCTACGAGCTGCCCTTCAGCTTCTCGCTCGACTGGTTCGCGAAGCTGCCGGCCAACGACCGCCTGCTGTCGGCCAGCGGCAACAGCCTGATCCTGGCCGTGGTCACCGCCATCCTGGCCACCGCGATCGGCACCCCGGCCGCGCTGGCCCTGTCGCGGCGCAGGTTCCGCGGCCGATCGCTGCTTCAATTGCTTTTGCTGCCGCCGATCGCCATTCCCTGGCTGATCACCGGCACCGCCATGCTGGTGTTCTTCTTCTCCACCGGCATCGGCCGCGGCCTGTTCGCCATGACCATCGGCCATGTGGCGCTGGCCATCCCCTATGTCGTGCTGGTGGTCGGCACCGGGCTGCAGTCGCAGCGCGCCGATCTGGAGGAGGCGGCGATGAGCCTGGGGTCCACCCCGCTGCACGCCTTCTTCAGCGTCACCCTGCCGCTCCTGCTGCCCAGCATCATCGCCGCGGCGCTGTTCGCCTTCGCCGTGTCGCTGGACCAGTTCGTGGTCTCCTACTTCCTGGCCACGCCCGGCGTCACCACCCTGCCGGTGGAGATCTACTCCGCCATCCGCAAGGGCTTCACGCCGGAGATCAACGCCATCTCCACCATCCTTCTGGGCGCCTCGATGGTCCTGGTCCTGGCCTTCGCCCTCTTGTCGAACATGGGAGGCGCCCGTGAGCGGCGTTGAAGTCACGGGCGTCAGCAAGCGCTACGGCCCCGCCACCGTGCTGGACCGGATCAGCGCCAGCTTCGAGGCCGGGCGCTTCACCAGCCTGCTCGGCCCCTCCGGCTCCGGCAAGACCACCCTCTTGCGCATCGTCGCCGGCTTCGTCGTGCCGGACGAGGGCGAGCTGCGGATCGGCGCCGAGGAGGTGACCCGGGTGCCGGTGTGGAAGCGCCGCATCGGCATGGTGTTCCAGTCCTACGCCCTGTTCCCGCACATGACCGTGCTGCAGAACGTGATGTTCGGGCTGAACCGGCGCGGCGTGCGCGGCCCCTCCGCCGCCCGCGAGGCGCGCGAGGCGCTGGAGATGGTGCGCCTGTCCGGCTTCGAGAACCGCAGCCCGAAGCAGCTGTCCGGCGGGCAGCAGCAGCGTGTCGCGCTGGCCCGCGCCATCGTCACCAAGCCGACCGTGCTGCTGCTGGACGAGCCGCTGTCGGCGCTGGACCGGCGGCTGCGGCAGGAGATGCAGGTCGAGCTGAAGCGGATCCAGCGCGAGAGCGGCCTGACCACCATCTTCGTCACCCATGACCAGGAGGAGGCGCTGACCCTGTCCGACCGCATCGCCATCCTGGACCGCGGCCGGATCGTGCAGGACGGGGCGCCGGGCGAGATCTACGAGCAGCCGCGCACCCGCTTCGCCGCCGGCTTCCTGGGCGATGCCAACTTCCTCGAGGGCACGGTGAAGGCCGGCAACGCGGTCGAGGTGCAGGGCGGCACGGTGCGCGTCGCGGGCAAGCTGCCGGCGGCCGGGTCCAAGGTCACGCTGGCCGTGCGGCCGGAGAAGATGGTGATCCTGGCCCCCAACACCGCCCACAGCTTCGACAACGCCCTGCCGGCGACTTTGCGCGAGGTGATCTATGCCGGCGCGGTCTCGACCTATCTCCTGGCCGGGCCGGACGGGCGCGAGCTGAAGGTCTTCTCCCAGAACCGGTCGCAGGACGCCGCGGCGCCGGCTCCCGGCGCCGCCGTCACCCTGGGCTGGTCCGCCGCCCACACCATCGCGCTGGAGGACTGATGCTGCGCTTCGGGCCGCTGTCGCCGAACACCGTCCATGTCGCCATCGACCTGCAGCGCCTGTTCGCCGAGGACACGGTGTGGTCGACCCCGGCGCTGATGGGCATCGTCCCCAATGTCGCGGCCCTGGTGAGGGCGAAGCCCGGCCGCACCCTGTTCCCGCGCTTCGTGACGCCGGAGAAGGCCGAGGACGCGCCCGGTACCTGGCGCCGCTACTACACCCACTGGCGAGCGGTGACCCGGCCGAACCTGGCGCCCGGCATGCTGGATCTGGTGGCGGAGCTGGCGGCCCTGGCCGCGCCCGGCAGTGTCATCGACAAGCCGACCCATTCCGCATTCGCCGCGCCGGAATTCGTCGACCGGCTGGCGGATCTCAAGGCCGACACGCTGATCGTCACGGGGGTGGAGACGGATGTCTGCGTCCTCGGCACCATCCTCGACGGCATCGACCGCGGCTTCCGCATCGTCGCCGTGTCCGACGCGATGACCAGCTCGTCGCTGCCGGGCCACCACGCCACGCTCGACCTCATCCTGCCGCGCTTCGACCAGCAGGTGGAGATCGTCACGACCGAAGCCGCCCTGCGGGCCTGGAGCTGACGTGAAACCCCAGGCGCCGGTGCCGCCCCCTCACCCCAAAGCCTCTCCTTTTTTGTCCCCCCTCCCCTTGCGGGAGGGGGGCAGGGGGAGGGGTCTGCGCGCGTCCGCGCGCGAATGGGCAGGGCATCAAACCAGCCGTCCATGCAGGTTAGCGACGGTCTGGGTCGGCTCGAGCCGAGAGGCCCCCCTCCCCCTACCCCCCTCCCGCAAGGGGAGGGGGGACTCGGTTTGCTCATTGCATGACCGTTCCACCGACCACCCGATACCCGGCACGAGGTCCTGATGCTGCGCGATACCACCGTCCCGCTCGCCCGGGCCTGGAACACCTGGTCCAGCCGCCCGGCCGAGATGGTGTTCCTGCCGCTGGGCGTGCGGGTGACGCCGCTGGCCTATGCCGACAGCAGCCGCAGCGCGACGCTGTTCCCGGCGAGGTCGGTCAAGTACGGCCGCCACGCCCTGGACGGCAGCCTGGTGGAGCTGGACCTGGACCATGCCGGCACCGGCCTGGCCTGGCGCTGGGCCAAGCGCAGGCCGTTCGAGCTGTCCGGCACCTGGCGCACGGTGAAGACCGGCGAATGGGGCCTGCGGTTCTGGTTCAACCTGTGCCTGTCGGCCGAGGACGGCCAGACCGTGCGCTGGGATCCCGCCGGCGCGGCCGTGGTCAAGGTCGGCCACCGCTTCGTGGCGCTCGCCAGCGCCGAGCCGCCGGTGCAGGTCACCGGCCACGCCACAGTCGAGGCGGTGGCCGAGGATTACGAGACGCACGGTTATTTCCATCTCGGGTCGCGGTCGGAGGCGGCGCCGGTGCTGGTGCTGCGCTTCAACCTGGAGATGATGCGCGACGGCGGCATCGGCGTCGCCGTGGCCGACCGGGCCGACCTGGCGATCGAGCGCGCCAAGGCTCTGGCCACCGAGCCCGGCGAGGCCCCTGCCCTGCCCGCTCAGACCGGGCCCCAGGCCGGGGCGCTGGACGCGCTGCGCGACGTCATGGCCTGGAACACGGTGTGGGACGAGGTCAACCGCCGGCCCTACACCTCGATCAGCCGCAACTGGAACCTGTCGAAGTTCGGCGGCTTCGGCGTCTGGCTGAACGACCAGCTCTACAACGCCCTCCTAACCGGCTATCTCGACCAGGAGATGGCGCGGGAGAACCTGGCGGCGTCGCTGGCCAGCGCCACGCCGGAGGGCAACCTCGCCTGCCTCCTGACCGCCAACGACGCCTGGGTCGACCGCACCCAGCTGCCGATCGGGTCGTTCCTGCTGTGGCTGATCTGGCTCCGCTCCCGCTCGCGCCCGATGCTGGAGCTGGCCTACGGCACCCTGGCGCGCAACCACGCCTGGTGGTGGCGCGAGCGCGACCCCCGCGGCCGCGGCCTGGTCTCCTACGGCACCTCGGATGTCGGCGAGGGGCTGTACAAGGGCACCTCCTTCGGCGCCCGCAACGAATCCAGCATGGACAATTCGCCGATCCACGACCAGGCGGCCTATGACCCGGAGACGCGGACGCTTCGGTCGGAGGATGTCGGGCTGAACAGCCTGCTGGCCTTCGACGCCGAGGTGCTGTCCTGGATCGCGGCCGAGCTGGGCGACGACGCGGCCGCAGCGGCGCATGCCGAGACCGCGGCCCGGACCCGGGCCAAGATCGGCGCCGAGCTGTGGGACGACAGCCGCGGCATCTTCGCCAACCGGCTGTGGTCCGGCGAATTCGTGCGCAGCCTGGGGCCGACCAGCTTCTACCCGCTGATCTGCGGCGCCGCCTCCGAGCAGCAGGCGCAGCGCCTGCTGGCCCATCTCAAGGACCCCGCCACCTTCGGCGGCGACTTCGTCATCCCCGGCACCACGCGGGACGATCCGGCGGCGAAGGACAATTCCTACTGGCGCGGCCGGATCTGGCCGCCCTTGAACTGGATGGTCTGGCACGGGCTGCGCCGGAACGGCTTCGAGGCCGAGGCGGTGAAGCTGGCCGAGGACAGCCTGCGCCTGTTCCGCGCGGCCTGGGACGAACGCCGGCTGTGCCCGGAGAACTTCAACGCCGAGACCGGCGAGCCGATGGATCAGCCGGATACCGAGGGCTTCTACAGCTGGGGTGCCTTGATGCCGGCGCTGGGCGTCGCCCGGGTGATGGACGTCAACCCCTGGGGCGGGTGGGAGCTGGTGAATGACGGCGCCGACGCGACGCTCGGGCCCGTCGCCAGCCCGGCCGGCCCGGTGACGGTCGCGATCGCGGACGGTGTGCTGGCGCTGCGCCGCGGCAGCCGGGTTCTGCTGGAGACCAATCTCCGGGGCCGGCTGTCGCAGCTGCGCTTCGGCGAGGGCGACATCGCCGTCACCCTGCCGGCGGAGCTGCCGTCCGGCGCCTGGCTGCGCTTCCCGTCCCTGGCGCCGGACCGGGTGCTGGACCTGCGGATCGGCGACGAGTCCACCGGCCGGCGGGCGGAGGACGGCGTCACCGTGAACCTGCCTGCCGGCGCCGCCGGCCGCGTCCTGCGGGTGATCCTGGCCGCGTAGCCGGCAAAACGACCTCGCGGTCTGTTTTTTTTGGGGGCCGGGCAGGCTATCTCCACGGGTCGGTGGGCGGCACCAGCCGCCACGGCCCGGTGAGAGAGCATGGACGGCCCCGCCGACATCATCGACTGACTCGCGGCCTTCACGGCAACCAAGGCATTCCGCAATAATGAATCGGTTTCATTAATCCCTCGATTCTTGTCATTTGCGATGAAGTGCCGACCTGCGGCAGTTCTGTCCTCGCACAAGGATCCGCCAGCGGGCGGACCGACGAGGGGAGGCGGTGTCCGTGGCGGATGGTCTGGCGATCGCACTCATCGGCTATGGCGAGGTCGGCAGGATCTTCGCGCGCGAGCTGATCGCCGCCGGCGCGACGGTCTCCACCTACGACATCCTGTTCGACGACCCGGCCCGCGGCCCCGCCCTGATCGCCGATGCGAAAGCCGCGGGGGTCAGGCCCCGCGGCCGGGCGTCCGAGGCGGTCTGCTACGCCGATATCGTGATCTCCGCCGTGACCGCGACCGAGGTCGGCGCCGTCGCCGCCGCGGTGGCCGGCGACCTCGCCCCCGGCCAGGTGTTTCTCGACGTCAACTCCGCCTCGCCCGACACCAAGAAGGCCGCCGCGCAGGTCGTCGAGGCCGGCGGCGCACATTACGTCGAAGGCGCGGTGATGGCGCCGGTCGGCGGGGTCGGCCTCAAGGTGCCGATCCTGGCCGGCGGCCCGGCCGCCGCCGTCACGGCCGAACGGCTCAACGCGCTGGGGATGAATCTCCGCCCCGTCGCCGTCGAGCATGGCCGCGCCTCGGCGATGAAGCTGTGCCGCAGCATCATGATCAAGGGCATCGAGGCGTTGATCGTCGATTGCGCCGCCGCGGCCAGGGCCTGGGACGTCGAGGCGGAGGTCTTCCACTCCCTCGACCAGAGCTTCCCCGGCACCGATTTCGCCGC
>NZ_JANX01000272.1 GCF_000767795.1 Inquilinus limosus MP06
CCTCGTCCGGCAGGGACGCCCCGGCGCCGCGGCGCCGGCTGCGCCTGGCGCGACCGCGCAGTGCGGCAGCAGCGCTGGGCCTGGCGGTCGGCCATCTGATGACCAAGCCGGCCTTCGCGGCGCTGTCCTTCGGCAACTGGTCGCGCGTGCTGGTCGGGCAGGTCAACCGCGGCCACTGCCACTTCGTCGTCGACGAGGCCGGCCTGGTGGTCGGTTTCCTCGGCTGGGCCGTGACCGGCGAGGCGAAGGCCGAGGCCTGGCTGCAGGGCCGCGGCGACGTCTCGGATTTCGACGCCCGCGACGGCGACTGCATCGTCATCAACGCCTGGTCGGCGGACGGTCCCGCGGTCAACCGCGCCGTCCTGGCCGCAGCCCGCCTGGCGATCCGCGACAAGCGGCTGGTCTATTTCAAGCGCCACTATCGGGACGGCCGCACCCGCCCGATGCGCCTGTCCGTCAACGACTTCGTCGAAGGTCATATCGGCCGCTGACCCGACGCATGGGCCGGTCGCGACCGGCCCATCCTCAACAAAATCAGGAGAACACTCATGGCCAGCATCACCGGCAGCGACGCGAACGACGTCGTCCACGTGGCGTTCGACAACACCAGCATTCCTCCCGGCTTCAATGAGATCGCGGCGGCCACCGACGATGCCGACGTCATCAACGGCATGGGCGGCGACGATCGCCTGATCGGCGGAGGCGGAGACGATATCCTGCGTGGCGGGGTCGGAGGAGATGCCCTGAACGGCGGGGCCGGGATCGACACCGCGTCCTACTCCACCAGCGCGGCGGCGGTGGATATCAACCTGGCCGAAGGCACCGCGCGATTCGGCGATGCCCAGGGCGATGGCCTCGCGTCGATCGAGAATGTCGACGGCTCGTCCTTCGACGATACCCTCGTCGGCAACAGCGGAACCAATCAGCTCAAGGGTCTCGGCGGCAATGATGTCCTGAAGGGGCTGGGCGGCGACGATGTCCTGGTGGGCGCCGCTGGCAATGACGAGCTCCAGGGCGGCGCCGGGGCGGACGAGCTCAGCGGCGGCCTCGGCATCGACACCATCCGCTACTTCGTCAGCGACGTCGACAGCGATGGCGATCTCGAAGGCGTGAACATGACCATCGGTGGCACCGGCACCTTCGGCGAGGCCTTGGGCGACACGATCAAGGATGACATCGAGAACGTCATCGGGACGGTGCAGGGCGACGACCTGGTCGGATCGGCCTTTGACAACCGGCTCGACGGCGACGACGGCAATGACGATCTCTCCGGCCGGGGCGGCAACGACACCCTCACCGGTGGTGACGGCAATGATGATCTGTTCGGCGGAGCAGGGGGCGACCATCTGGTCGGCGGCGCCGGGACCGACGAGATCCACTACGGCGGCACCGTCGGAGTCTCGATCAACCTGGCCGACCGCACCGCCGTCGGCGGCGAGGCTGACAGCGACGTGATCGAGGGCGACATCGAGGATGTCGACGGCAGCGAGGGCGGTGACATCCTGGCTGGCTCCGATGTGAATAACACCCTGTCCGGCAACGACGGTGGCGACTTCCTTTTCGGTGGGGCGGGGGACGACAGGCTGAACGGCGGAAGCGGCGATGATGTTCTGGGAGGCGGCGCCGGGGCGGACCGGCTCAGCGGCGGCTCCGGCAAGGACACCATCGTGTTCGACGGTCTGGTCGGCGTCACGGTCGACCTGACGGACCGGATTGCCCGGGACGGCGAAGCTCAGGGCGACGTTCTGGCCGCCAATCACGGCATCGAGAACATCCGCGGCAGCGGCGGTGCCGACCATCTGACCGGGTCAGCCCTGGACAACGAACTCGTCGGGAGCCTGGGCGACGACACGCTCAGCGGCCTGGGCGGCAATGACTTCCTGTTCGGCGGGGGCGGCAACGACGTGCTTCGCGGCGGGGGCGGGGCGGATTTCCTGGATGGCCGCGGCGCCGATGCTCCCGGTGCCGCCGACCTCGTCAGCTTCTTCGGCGCCACCGCCGCGGTGACGGTCGATCTCCAGGCGGGCCTCGGCAGCCGCGGCGATGCCGAGGGCGACAGCTACGTCGCCATCGAGAACGTCAATGGCGGCAAGGGCGACGATATCATCATCGGCGACGCCGGGGCCAATGTGCTGCGCGGCTTCGAGGGCAACGACGTGCTGCGTGGTGGGGCAGGGGCCGACATGCTGGATGGCGGCACCGGCATCGACACCGCCAGCTACTTCACCGGTACGGCCGGGGTCGTGGTCAGCCTGGTCACCGGCAAGGGCAGCGCTGGCGAGGCCCTGGGCGACACGCTGACCGGGATCGAGAACGTCAACGGCGGCCGGGGCGGCGACAGCCTGGTCGGCAACAGCGGCGCCAACGTGCTGCAAGGTTTCGGCGGCAACGACGTGCTGACCGGGGCCGGCGGCAAGGACACCCTCACCGGCGGCGTCGGCGCCGACCGCTTCATCTATGGCGGCGTGACCCAGAGCTTGGTCGGGGCCAATGCCGACCGGATCACCGATTTCAACCACGCCCAGGGCGACCGCATCGACCTGGCGGCGATCGATGCCAACACTCTGGCTGCCGGGGAGCAGGCGTTCCGCTTCATCGGCACCCAGGCCTACCATCACATCGCCGGCGAGCTGCGCTTCGCGGTGGTCGATGGCGTCACCATCGTCGCCGGCGACGTCAACGGCGACGGTACCTCCGACTTCCACATTCAGCTCGTTGGCCAGGCCAGCCTCCAGGCCGGGGACTTCCTGCTGTGAGCGGACAGAGGCCTGCCACGGCAGCGGGTGTCGCCGAACGCGACACCCCCTCCGGCCAGGACGTCCCAGCGGCGCCCGTGCCGCTTCACCCCCATCTCGAACAGGAGAACCATCATGGCCTTTATTAAAGGCTTCGAGGACCGCAAGGACATCATCCATGTGCCGGGCGACGGCACGCCGATTCCGGACGGCTTCAACGATATGCCTTTCGCCACGGACTCCGGCGACGTCCTCAGCGGTCTCGGGGGCGACGACCGGCTGTTCGGCGGCGGCGGAGACGATGAGCTGCTCGGCGGAACCGGGGCGGACATGCTGACCGGCGGAAGCGGCCGTGACGCGGCGTCCTACGTCACAAGCGCGACGCTGGTCGGCGTCGACCTGGCCAACGGGTTCGGGTTCTCCGGTGACGCCGTGGGCGACCAGTTCAGCTCGATCGAGAACCTCTTCGGCTCCAGCCACGACGACATCCTCCTGGGCGACGGCAACGCCAATACGCTGCTCGGCTTCAAAGGCGCCGACGCGATGGTGGGGGCGGGCGGCAACGACACGCTGGACGGGATGGAGGGCAACGACGATCTTCAGGGCGGCGCCGGGGCGGACGTGCTCCGCGGCGGCGACGGCATCGATACGGTCCGCTATTCCGCCATCGACGGCGATGGCGACGGCGATCTCGACGGCGTGTCCATCTTCATCGGCTTCATCGCATCCTTCGGCGAGGCCGAGGGCGACACGGTCAACCTCGATGTCGAGAACATCATCGGCACCGCGGTGACCGATGCCCTCGTCGGTTCAGCCGCGCGCAACCTGCTCGACGGCGGCGGCGGCGACGATCTGCTGGACGGCCTGGGCGACAATGACACCCTGCGCGGCGGCGACGGCAATGACGAGCTTCAGGGCGGCGCGGGGGCCGACGTGCTCAGCGGCGGCGCCGGCATCGACACGGTCCGCTATTCCGCCATCGACGTCGACGGCGACGGTGATCTCGATGGAGTCCGGATGACCCTCGGCGGGACGGGCACCTTCGGCGAGGCCAAGGGCGACACGATCGATGTCGACATCGAGAATGTCATCGGCACGATCGCGGGCGACGACCTGGCCGGATCGAGCGCGGACAACGCGCTGGACGGCGCCGCCGGCGGCGACGACCTCTTCGGCGGGGACGGAAATGACACACTGATCGGTGGAGACGGCGACGACGATCTGATCGGTGGGGCGGGCGCCGATACGCTGATCGGCGGCTCCGGCATCGACTCGGTCGTGTACAGCGGCCCCGACGGCGTGACCGTCGACCTGACGGCGCTGGTCGCCAGGAATGGCGATGCGCAGGGCGACGTGTTCAGGCCGGATCATGGCATCGAGGATATCGATGCCACCAGCAGCGGCGACAGCCTGACCGGCTCGGCCGTGGCCAACCGGCTCGACGGGAATAGCGGAGACGACGTTCTCAGCGGGCTGGGCGGCAACGATGTCCTGTCCGGAGGGCTCGGCAGCGACATCCTCCGCGGCGGGGCCGGGGCGGACCGGCTGGATGGGGCGGAGTTGGACATCGCCGGCGCCGTCGACCTGGTGACCTATTTCGGCGCGTCTGCCGCGGTGACGGTCGATCTGGCGGCCGGGCAGGGCAGCCGCGGCGACGCCGAGGGCGATACCTATTTCGGGATCGACAACGTCAATGGCGGCAGGGGCGGCGACATCATCACCGGCAATGAGTTCGTCAATGTCCTGCGCGGCTTCGAGGGCAATGACGTGCTTCGCGGCGGGGCGGGGCCCGACACGCTGGATGGCGGCGTCGGCATCGACACCGCCAGCTACTTCACCGGCACCGCCGGCGTCGTGGTCAGCCTGGTCACCGGCAGGGGCAGCGCCGGCGAGGCTCAGGACGACAAGCTGACCGGGATCGAGAACGTCAACGGCAGCCAGGGCGGCGACAGCCTGGTCGGCGACAGCGGCGCCAATGTGCTGCAGGGCTTCGGCGGCAACGACGTGCTCACCGGGGGCGGCGGCAAGGACACGCTCGCCGGCGGCCTCGGCGCCGACCGCTTCGTCTACGGCAATGCGGCGCAGAGCGTGGTCGGCGCCAATGCCGACCGTATCGTCGATTTCAGCCACGCCCAGGGGGACAGGATCGACCTGTCGGTGATCGACGCCAGCACGCCGGCGGCCGGGAACCAGGCGTTCAGCCTCATCGGCTCCGGCCTCTACACCGGCGTCGCCGGGCAGCTCCGTTTCGCGGTCAACGGCGGCGTCACCACCATCGCCGGCGACGTCAACGGCGACAAGGTCTCCGACTTCCACATCCAACTGGCCGGCGCGGTGGCGCTGGTCGCCGCCGATTTCGTGCTCTGACGGAGCTCCGGCCGGCTCCGGACGCCGGGGCCGGCCTTCGGCCACGGCATGCGTCGGGGAGGCGCCCATGACCCAGGACTGGCGCAGGGTCTATCACTTCTGGTTTCCGGATGGCCTCGACGAGGCCGATCTGGAAGCGCATCTGCGGCTGCATGGCTGGTGGTTCGGCGGCGGCGCCAATGCCGAGCTGATGCCGCTGGCCCCGCTGCTGGCGACGGCCCATGCCGGCAGCCTCGACCCCTGGCTCGAGACGCCGCTCGGGCGGTTGTCGCTGATCCTGGTGCTGGACCAGTTCCCGCGCGGGCTGTTCGCCGGTCGGCGCGAGGCCTATGCCGGCGACGAGGCCGCGCTGCGGATCGCGCGGGAAGGGCTGGCGATCGGCCATTACGACGCGCTGTCCCGGCCGTGGGAGCAGATCTTCTTCCTGCTGCCCCTGGCCCATGCCGAGGGGCCGGACCACCGCGCCCGGCTGAAGCAGGTGGTGGCGATGGCCGCGCTGGTGGCGGCCGAGGCGCCGGAGCGGCTGCGGCCGCTGTACCGGTTCCATGTCGGCCAGGCGCGGTCCCATCTCGAGATCGTCTCCCGCTTCGGCCGGTTCCCGCACCGCAACCCGATCCTCGGCCGCGCCTCGACGGCGGAGGAGGCGGCGTGGCTGGCGCAGGGCGACCTGACCCATCTGCGCCGCCCGCCGGGGCTGAAACCGTCCTGACCGGCGCTGTTCCCCGGGCGACAGCCGGGCGCGCGCGGATGCCGTAGACCAGATGCGACAGGCAACCCAACAGGACAATGCCGATCATGGCCAATTTCACCACGACCGACGGGCCGGACTTCATCCATGTCGCCGGCGACGGCAGATCGCCCACGAGCGCCATCTTCACCGTCTTCGACGACGCCACCGGCGGCAACGACACCATCAACGCGGCGGGGAGCGACGACGTCGTCTTCGCCGGTGGCGGCCAGGACACGCTGAACGGACTCGGCGGCAATGATATCCTGAACGGCGAGGCCGGCGACGACACCCTCAGCGGCGGCGACCTCAACGACCGGCTGGTGGGCGGAGCCGGCGCGGACCGGCTGAGCGGCGGTGCCGGCCGCGATATCATCCAGTTCGACGGCGGCGTCGGCGTGACGGTGAACCTGGCGACGCTGCAGGCCTCGGGCGGCGAGGCCCAGGACGATACCTTGGCCGGCGACATCGAGGACATCCAGGGCAGCGCCGGCGGCGACACTCTGGCCGGGTCGGCGGCGGACAACCAGCTGTTCGGCCTGAACGGGAACGACTTTCTCTCCGGCCTCGCCGGAAGTGACATATTGGAGGGCGGTGTCGGCAACGACCGGCTCGACGGCGGGGATGGCAACGACAGCCTCCGTGGCGGCGCCGGGGCCGATATCCTCAGCGGCGGGGCCGGCACGGACACGATCGACTTCGGCGCCTCGGCCGCCGGCGTGTCGGTGAACCTGGCCATCAACGCGGTGGCCGGCGGCGACGGCGCCGGCGACACGATCTCCGGCTTCGAGAACATTCTCGGCACCGGCAGCCCCGACGCGCTGGTCGGGTCCGATGCGGCCAATCTGCTGGACGGCGGTGGCGGCAACGACTCTCTGGCGGGAGGCGCCGGCACCGACACGCTGAGAGGGAATTCCTTCGACGATCTCCTGCGCGGCGGCGCCGGGGCGGATGTGCTGGATGGCGGTCAGGGCAACGACACCGCCAGCTACAGCGACAGCACGGCCGGGGTGACGGTGTCCCTCGTCTTCGGCGCTGTCAACAGCGGCGGTGACGCCGCGGGCGACACGCTGCAGCAGGTCGAGAACCTGGTGGGCAGCGCCTTCGCCGACAACTTGGCCGGGACGAACACCGATAACGGTCTGCGCGGCGGCGGGGGAAATGACAAGCTGGACGGCGGTGTGCTGAACGATACCCTGGTCGGCGGTGCCGGCGCGGACCAGTTGATCGGCGGGTTCGGCATCGACACGGCCGGCTATGACGACAGCGGCGTCGGCGTGGTGGTCGACCTCGGCACCGGCGCCGCCAGCGGCGGCAATGCCGCTGGCGACACCCTCGACGGCATCGAGAACCTCACCGGCAGCCTGGGCAACGATCGGCTGACCGGGTCCAGCGCCGTCAATGTCCTGCGGGGGCTCGCCGGCAATGACATCCTCCGCGGCGGCAATGGTGGCGACACGCTGGATGGCGGCGACGGCACCGACCTCGCCACCTATTTCGGCTCCGCCACCGCGGTGAAGGTCAATCTCGGCGACACCAATCTCGAAAGCGGCGGCGAGGCGGGCCAGGACAGGCTGACCGGCATCGAGAACGTCAATGGCGGCGAGGCCGGCGACACCCTCGCCGGCAATGCCGTGGCCAACGTCCTCAACGGCTTCGGCGGCAACGACCTGCTCGCCGGCGCAGGCGGCAGGGACACGCTGTCGGGCGGCCTCGGCGCCGACCGCTTCATCTACGCCGCGACCGCGGACAGCGCCGTCGGGGCGAATGCCGACCGGATCGCCGATTTCAGCCGCGCCCAGGGCGACCGGATCGACCTGGACGGGATCGACGCCAACCTCAAGGTGTTCGGCGACCAGGACTTCGCCTTCATTGGCACCGGCCTGTTCACCGGCGTCGCCGGCCAGCTGCGCTTCGCCTTCACCGCCCCCGGCGTGACCACCGTCGCCGGCGACGTCACCGGGGACGGGGTGTCGGACTTCCACATCCAGCTCACCGGCCGGATCGCCCTGCAGGCATCGGACTTCCTGCTGTAGCCGCGCAGCGGCCCCTTTTCCCGACCAGGAGCCATCATGGCCGATACGGACCATCCCTGCGACACCTGCCTGCTGGCCGAGGCCGGTCCCGGCGCGGCCGTCGCGCCGCCGCGCCGGGACGGCCATCCGCTGGAGCCCGACCGCGATGCCATGGACGCGATGGGGCAGGCGGTGCTGCGTCGCGCCATCGCCTTCGTCGAGAGCCTGCCGCACCG
>NZ_JANX01000273.1 GCF_000767795.1 Inquilinus limosus MP06
AAATCCATCCAGGGGCCGGTGCGCGCCGGCCCCTGGATGGATTCGCTGCGCTCGCAATGACGGAGCGGGGAAGCCGGGACGCTGCAACCGGATCGCGGGGTCGCGGAGCGGGCCGGGAGCGGCTATGCTGCCCCGACCTGTTCCGATCCCGCCGATCCAGGAGGACGCATGGCCTCGCTTCGCGTCACGCTGATCCCCGTCCTGAAGGACAACTACGCCTATCTGCTGGAGGATGAACAGACCGGCATGGTCGGGGTGGTCGACCCCGGCGAGGCCGACCCGGTGGCGGCGAAGCTGGAGGCCAAGGGCGGCCGGCTGGACTGGATCCTGAACACCCACCATCACGGCGACCATGTCGGCGGCAACCACGAGCTGGCGAAGCGCTACGGCGCCTCGATCGTCGGGCCGGCGGCGGAATCGGCGCGCATCCCCGACCTCGACCGCGGCGTGGCCGAGGGCGACCACGTCATGGTCGGCGCCGCGCGGGGCTCGGTGCTCGACGTCCCCGGCCACACCGCCGGCCACATCGCCTTCTGGTTCGAGGATGCCGGCGTGCTGTTCTGCGGCGACACGCTGTTCGCCCTCGGCTGCGGCCGCCTGCTCGAGGGGACGCCCGAGCAGATGTGGTCCAGCCTCAGGAAGCTGCGGGCGCTGCCGGATACCACCCGGATCTATTGCGGCCATGAATACACCCAGTCGAACGCCCGCTTCGCGCTGACGGTCGACGGCGCCAACCCGGTGCTGCAGGCCTATGCCGAGGATGTCGACGACGCGCGCGAGAGCGGCGCCCCGACCATCCCGGCCCAGCTCGGCCGCGAGAAGCTGGCCAACCCCTTCCTGCGCGCCGACAAGCCCGACCTGCAGGCCGCGATCGGCATGGCCGGCGCCGATCCCGTCGCCGTCTTCGCCGAGATCCGCGGCCGCAAGGACCGGTTCTGACAGGCCTGGGCACTCGGATGACGCCGAAGGCCGTCTTTCGGTGTCATTGCCGGGCTTGACCCGGCAATCCAGAGGGTGTCGATAGTCTCTGGATGCCCGGGTCAAGCCCGGGCATGACAGTTTTGGACTGGTTGCCGTTCGATCGAGTCAGGGACCGCCATGAAGCTCCTCTACAGCCCGTTCTCGCCCTTCGCCCGCAAGGTCCGCATCGTCGCCCACGAACTCGGCCTGCAGGACCGGATCGAGGTGGTGCCGACCAGCACCGAGGACCCGGCCAGCGGCCTGTCGGCACGCAACCCGCTGAACAAGATCCCGGTCCTGGAGACCGAGTTCGGCCCGCTCTACGACAGCCCGGTGATCTGCGAGTACCTCGACTCGCTGCAGGAGGGCGGAAAGCTGGTTCCGGCCATGGGCCCGGCCCGCTGGCAGGCGCTGCGCTGGCAGGCCCTGGCCGACGGGCTGATGGATGCGGCGCTGCTGATCCGCTACGAGCTGACGCTGCGCCAGGAAGGCGGCCGCAGCGAGTCCTGGACCGAGCGGCAGAAGGCCAAGATCCGCAAGTCGCTCGACCAGATGGAGGCCGATGCGGCGGAGCTCGACGGGCCGCTGACCATCGGCAGCATTGCCGCCGCCGCGGCGCTGGGCTATCTCGACCTGCGCTTCGCCGACTGGGGCTGGCGCGAGACCCATCCGCGGCTGGCCGCCTGGCACGCGGTCTTCGCCGAGCGCCCGTCCTACGTCACGACGATCGCCCAGGCATGAGCGGGGTCCTGACGCCGGAGGCGATCATCGCCAGGCTCGGCATGCAGCCTCACCCCGAGGGGGGATATTATGTCGAGCTGTGGCGCGACCCGCCGCCGGAGGGCGGCCGCGGCCGGGCCTCACTGATCCACTTCCTGCTGCGCGCCGGCGAGGTCTCGCACTGGCACGCGGTGGACGCGCCGGAGATCTGGATCTGGCAGGCCGGCGCGCCGCTGGAGCTGTCGATCGCGGAAAAAGGCCAAGCGGGCGAGGCGCTGCGCCTCGGCCCCGACATCCTGGCCGGCGACCGCTTCCAGGGCGTGGTGCCGGAAGGCCATTGGCAGGCGGCGCGCAGCCTGGGCGACTGGACCCTGGTCAGCTGCGTCGTCGCCCCGGCCTTCCGTTTCGAGGGCTTCACCCTGGCCCCGCCGGGCTGGCGGCCGGAGCTCGGATAGGCCTCAGACCCGCGCGGCACGCCTGGCCCACAGGTCGCGCCCGGCCAGGATCGCGCCGCCGACGATCAGGGCGCAGGCGGCGCCGACCGACGGGGTCAGCGTGCCCTGGCCGAAGGCGATCAGCAGCAGGGTCGACAGCAGCGGCGCGGCATAGGCGAAGGCGCCCAGCGCGCGGATGTCGCCGCGCTTCACCCCGTGGTCCCAGACGAAGAAGGCCAGGCCGACCGGCCCCAGCCCCAGCCCGGCGACGGCCGCCCAGCCGGCGGCGTCCGGCACCACCGTCCGTTCCAGCGCCAGGTGGCACAGCAGCGACAGCAGCGCGGTGCCGCCGCAGAACCAGCCGACCGTCTCGGTCGGCACCGCGCCGATCCGCCGGCTCAGCACCGAATAGCCGGCCCAGATCATCGCCGACAGCATGGCGGCGCCATAGCCCAGGGCGAAGCCGGGGTCGAAGGCGACGCCGCGCCCGCCGATCAGCACGACGACGCCGAGCAGCCCCAGCGCCGCCCCGGCGACATGCCACCAGCGCAGCCGCTCGCCCGGCAGCAGGGCGGAGAACAGCACGATCAGCAGCGGCCAGGCATAGTTGATCAGGTTGGTCTCGACCGGCGGCGCCAGGCGCAGCGCCATGAAGAAGACGAGGTGGTAGCCGAACAGCCCGCCGATGCCGAGCAGCCACACCGCCGGCCGCTGCCGGGCGGCGGCCAGGGGCGAGCGGCCCTGCAGCGCCATCCAGCCCAGCCCGATCAGGAAGGCGACGGCGAAGGCCATGCCGGTCAGCTGGAACGGCGGGATGGCGCTGGCCCAGGTGGCCAGCAGGGCCAGCGTCGCCCACATCAGCACGGCGGTGCCGCCGATCAGCGTGGCGCGGCGGACGGCGGCGAGGTCGGGGGACATGGGATTTGGTCTTTTCTCACACTGTCATGCCCGGGCTTGACCCGGGCATCCAGAGACTGTCGACAGCTTCTGGATCGCCGGGTCAAGCCCGGCGATGACACTCTGGGGACGGGCGGCGCTCTACTGCTGAAGCCCCGGATAGGCCCACAGGCCGGAGGTGCGCATCAGGTCGCGATAGACCACCAGCCGCTCGTCCGGGGTGACCTTCGCCGCCTCCTCCAGCGACGGCGCGTCCAGCGCGATCGCCGGCAGCACGGCCAGGCTCAGCCCGTACTGGGCCAGCGCCTCCTCGACCACCACCCGCGCCCGGCGCATGTGGCTGGCGCTGGTGACCAGGATCACCGCGTCACCGCCGTGGCGCTTGATCAGCGAGGCCGCGTTCAGCCCGTTGCCGACCGTGTCCTTGGCCTTGTCCTCGCCGATGATGCGGTCGCGGTCGACGCCCTTCTCCACCAGCCAGCGGGTCATCAGGTCGGCCTCGGTCACCCCGGCCTGCGGCTGGCCGCCGGTGACGATCAGCCGGGCGGTGGGGTTGGCCTGCGCCGCCTTCAGCGCCACGTCCAGCCGGTCCAGCAGCGTCGGCTGCATGGTGCCGTCCTTGGCCAGGGCATAGCCCAGCACCAGGATCACCGGCTTGCCCGGCAGCGCCGGGATGGCGGTGGTCGGCGGGTCGGTAAGGATCGCCTCGGTGCGGGCGAAGCGGGCACGATAGCGTTCGGCGAGAGGACGATCGAGGCCGGCGAGGGCGATGTCGGCCAGCGCCGCGGCATCGGCGTCGCCGCGCACCCGGGCCAGCGCCGCGAGCCAGGCATAGGCGTCGGCGGCGCGCGGGTCGCGCCTGGTGATCTCCTGGTAGGTCGCCTCGGCCTCGGGGATCTTCTTCTGGATGATCTGGGTCGAGGCGACGGCGTAGCGGAAGTCCAGCCGCTCCGGCGCCAGGGTCGAGGCCTCGGCGAAGGCCTGCTCGACCACGTCGTAGCGGCCGTGCAGGGTGATGCCCTTGAACACCTCCGCCTCGGCCTTCTTCACGTCGCCGCCGGACCAGTAGTACTGCATGCCGGTCTCGACCAGCGTGCGGATCCGGCTCTCGGTGGCGTCGTCATAGGCGAGGGCCGGCCCAGCCAGGGCGCCCAGCAGGGCGAGGCCGCAGGCGATGCGGCGGATCGTGCGTGTCTGTGTCATGAAGCCCCTCCTGGCCGGTTCATACGCCAGATTCGCGGCCCGGAGAATCGCCGATGGCGCGGTGGCTCAGGGTTTCAGCAGGAACACCACATAGCCGCGGAACCAGGGGCTGGTGGCCACCGCGTCCGATGCCTCCCACTCTCCGTCCTGCACCAGCCCGATCCTGAAGGGCAGGGTCAGCCGGGCGATGCGGGGCAGGTAGGACCGGTAGGTCGGGATGGTGTGCCGGCCCTGATAGGTCTGCACCACCACCTCGTCGACCACGCCCTGCAGCTGGTTGATCGCCTCGGGATCGGCGTTGCTGCCCCAATCCATCAGCCCGGTGATGCTCAGCCGGTACTCCGGCGGCAGCTGGGCGCGGAGGTCGCGCAGGAAGGCCGCATACTCCTGCAGGTGGCGGGTGCGGGCGTCGAAGTCGATCTGGATGCCGACCACCGGGTTGCCGGCCTGCTTCCAGCGCCGGGCCTGGGCCAGGATGGTCGGCAGGATCTGCGGCGGCCAGCGCAGCGTGTGGGCGCGATAGGCCAGCCAGATGTCGCCCTGGCGCAGCCGCGGCACGGCGATGCCCTGGGCGATCATCCGCGCCGGCCCGCTTCCGCCGCGCGGCGGCGGGTCGATCTGGCCCTGCAGGATGTACAGCGTCTTCGCCTGGGCCAGCACCGCCGGCGGCGGCACCCCGGCCCACAGCCAGAAGGCGTCATGCTCGGCCGCGTCGACCGTGGCGCCGGCCGGCCCCGGCATCGCCAGCAGCAGCGCCGCCGTCAGGACGCCGAGGGCCCGCCGCATCGTCACCAGTAGTATTTCAGGCTCTTCGCCCAGACGGTGTTGCCGTAGCGCGTCTTCAGCGTCTGGAACCACTGCTTGCGCTGGTTCTGCGGGATCTCCTGCGGGCCGCAGCCATTGTTCTGGCTCGGGGCGAAGCAGTTGATGGCGCGGTACAGGGCATAGGCGCGGTCGTTGCGGCCGGCCTTGCCGTCGGCAATCACATGCATGTAGCCGTCCAGCCGGGAATACACCTTGCCCGGGAACTGGGTGGCGGTGCCGCCCAGCTGCCTGTCGTCCGGCTGGGTGTCGAGCGCGTAGGAGTCCAGCCCGTTGCGCAGGATGAACTCGCCCAGGCAGTTCAGCCCCTCCGGGCTCTCCGGGTTCTTCTGCAGCGTCGACGCGATCTCCCGGATCGACGGGCAGGTGTAGTCGGATTCGGCCGTGGCGCCGTCCCAGTGGAACAGGGTCAGCGACTGGTCCCAGGGCACCGACGGCTTCTCCGGCAACGGGTCGGGCAGCAGCGCCAGGTCGCTGCCGAAGCCGCGGTAATGCCCGCGCATCAGGTCCTTGTACAGCAGCGTGAACAGGGCGGTGTCGCGCTCCTCCTCGGTCGCGTCCGTGGCCTTGGCCTGCTGCCGCAGCAGCGCCTGGCCGGCCAGGTTGCGCAGCAGGATGCGGCGGATCTCCGGCGTCTTGATCGGCGATCCGGCCTCGAACACCGTGGCCAGCTGGCCGTTGCGCTCATAGTTCATGGCCAGCGCCAGCTCCAGCTGGGCGCGCTGCAGCGGCTTGGCCAGCGGGATCAGCTGCAGCCACAGGCCCTGCGCCCCGGCCCAGTCGCCCTTGGCCTCCAGCGCGAAGCCGCGCAGGGTCTGGCGGCTGAAGGCGACCGTGCTCATGGCGCCGGCCGGCACCGCGTCGGGCAGGCTCTTCAGCGTCTCGTCCGGCGACTGGGCGACGTAGAACTGGTAGGCCGCCACCAAGTAGCCATGCAGCTCCGGCTGGTCGGCGAAGCGCGGCTTCTGCTGCTCCAGCGTGTCCAGACTTAGGGCCGGGCCGCCATCGGCGTCGACGCCCTTGCCGCGCATCACCATCAGGTCCATCACCGCCAGCAGGGTCGGATCGGTGACGTCGGCGCTGCGCCTGGACACCAGCAGCTTGTTGTCGGTCTCCTGCACCACGGTGTCGAGCGCGGCGGCGTCGGCCGGGGCCTGGCCCAGCAGCGCGGCATAGGCGGCGGCCAGGCGGGTCGGGTCGTCGCCCAGCCAGTAGACCCGGCGCAGCAGGCCCCGGGCCGAGGCGGTGTAGAGGCCGTTCGGATAGGCCTGGAGATAGTCCTGGAACGCCGCCTCGGACTCGGCCAGCACGGCCTTGTCGACATTCTCCAGCTTGGGATAGCCCATCTCGTCGAAGGCGTTCTGCTGCGCCTGGTTCAGGAGGGTGCGCGCCTCCATGTAGCGCGCCGTCTCCTTCAGCCAGGGCTGGTCGCTGCCGTCCAGCGCCTTGAACGCCGCTGTCGCCTGCGGGAAGTCGCCGGCATAGAAGGCGACCGCGCCCTGCAGGTAGCCGGCGAACTGCTTGCCCGGCGCCGACTGCATATCGCCCGGCACCAGCTTCGCCTTCTGCGTCTCGTCCCAGCTGCAGCCGCCCAGCATGGCCAGGCGGGCGCGGGCCAGCGACAGCCGCTCGGGCCCCGGCAGGTCGGCGCTGCCCACCAGCTGCTGCAGGAAGCCGCGGGCGGCGGCATCGTCGTTGCTGGCGCAGCGGCTGCCCTCGCCGGTGGCGAACAGGTTGCCGCTGCTCTCCGCCGCGGCGGATGTCATGGCCTCCGGCGGCACGCCGATCTTCTGCGCCAGATCGGCCAGCGCCGCGCGATCGGGATCTGGGGCGGGCTGGGTCTCGACCACCGCGGTCTCGCCGCTGCCGGCGCCGCTGGCGGGCATATCGGCGGATGTCTCCTCTGGGGGGCCCAGCCGCTCCAGCCCGAAGGGCACCAGCGCGTAACCCATCTCGCGCTCATACTCGGTCGGCGCCCCGTCCGGGATCGGCGCCCGGCCCTGGTCGGCCAGCAGCAGGCGCAGATTGACCCGGCTGTCATTGGCGGGGCTGAGGAAGGGCAGGTTGTTGCAGCCGTCGAGATCGTCCTGCTTCAGCGACCAGGTGACCGAGCAGCCGAAATCGCCGCTGGCCTGGGCCGCCTGGATGCCGACGCCGCCGAGCAGCAGCACCATGGGAAGCAAACCGCGCCGGATCATCATATCTCCCTCGCCACGCCGCGACCGCGAATCCCCCTCGGTCGTCCAGTATCAGATCCGGCCGCGGCCGGACAGATGTCCTGCCGATCCTGGTACGGGCGCGCGGCGAAATCCGGGCCGGCGCAAGGCAGGATCAGATGCCGCCCGCCACCTTCAGCACGGTGGCGGTGGTGTAGCGCGCCGCGTCGGACAGCAGCCAGGCCACGGCCTCGGCGATCTCCTCCGGCTCGCCCGGCCGGCCGGCGGGGATCCGCGCCGTCACCCGCTCCAGCCGCCCCGGCGCGTGGATTCCGGTGCGGATCATGCCGGGCGCCACCGCGTTGATGCGAATGCCCTCGGCCGCCAGCTCTCGGCCCAGGCCGATGGTGAAGCTCTCGATCGCGCCCTTTGTCGCGGCGTAGTGGACATATTCGCCCGGGCTGCCGGTCTGCGCCGCGATCGAGGACAGGCTGACGATCGCGCCCTTGGTGCCGGCGGCGCGGAAGCGGCGCACCGCCTCCCGCGCGCACAGGATCGGGCCGACAAGGTTGACGTCCACCACCTGGCGCAGCGTCTCGGCCTCGAGATCGGCCAGCACGCCGTTGCGGCCGGTGATGCCGGCATTGTTGACCAGGGCCTGCACCGGCCCGAAGGCGGCTTCGGCCCGCTCGAACAGGTCCCGGATCTCGTCCTCATGCGAGACGTCGGCGGGCAGGGCGATCGCCCGGCCGCCGGCGGCGGCGATCTCCGCTGCCACCGCCTCGGCGGCGTCTGCATCGGCGCGGTAGTTGACGGCGACGGCCCAGCCGTCACGGGCGGCCCGGCGGCAGATGGCGGC
>NZ_JANX01000274.1 GCF_000767795.1 Inquilinus limosus MP06
GCGTCCGCCTGGCCGACGCCGTGCCGATGGCCTTCGAGGTCACTTGGCTGCCCGAGGCGCTGGTGCCCGGCATCCTCGACCGCAACGACTTCCGCACCGCCTCGCTGTACGAGGTGATGCGCCGCGACTACGGCCTGGTGCCCTGGCAGGCGGAGCAGACGGTCGAAGCCGACCTGCCCGACGCCGTGACCGCCGGGGCGCTGGACATCCCGCGCAGCGCGCCGGTGCTGGTCTTCACCCGGCGTACCGCCGACGCCGATGGCCATGTGATCGAATTCGTCCGCTCCGCCTATCGCGGCGACCGCTACAAGATGCGGGCGCGGCTGTCCCCACCCGATTCGACGGATCCATGACCTCGACCGACCTCTCCGGCGCCGCCGCCTATCTCGCCGGCATCGCCGACCGCATCGCCGCCCTGACCGCCACCCAGGGCGAGGCGATCGGCGCCGCGGCGGCGGCCTGTGTCGAGACCATCCGGCGCGACGGGCTGATCTACATCTTCGGCACCGGCCATTCGCATCTGATGGCGGAGGAGGGGCATTTCCGCGCCGGCGGCCTGGCCTGCGTGGTGCCGATCCTGGCCTCCTCGGTGATGCTGCATGAGGGCGCGGTCGTCTCCGGCGCGCTGGAGCGGATGGCCGGTCTGGCCGCGCCGTTGCTGGGCCGCTATCCGATCGGGCCGGCCGACACGCTGTTCATCTTCTCCAACAGCGGCGTCAACGCCGTGCCGGTCGAGGCCGCGCGCCACGGCCGCGAGAAGGGGGCCATGGTGGTGGCCGTGACCTCGATCGCCTATTCCCAGGCGGCGGCCGCCGGCCGGCCGACCCTGGCCGGGACCGCCGACATCGCCATCGACAACCAGGGCCCGCCCGGCGATGCCCTGGTCACCGCCGCCGAGGGCCTGACAGTCGGCCCGATCTCGACCGTGCTGGGCGCCGCGATCTGGAACGCGGTGCTGACCGAGACGGTGGCCCGGCTGGCGGCGTCGGGCGAGACGGCGCCGGCCTATATCAGCTCGAACATGCCGGGGTCGAAGGAGCGCAACACCGCCCTGGTGGAGCGCTACCGCACGCGCAACCCGCATCTGTAGACGCAAATCGCGGCCCAGCGGACGCCCGGTCAACGCGGCGCCGCAACGGGGCTGACGATCAAACAGGGGAGACGGCAATGGCGACGAGATGGTCGATCGTGACGGGCGTGGCCGCGGCCGCGCTGCTCTGGGGCGCCGCGGCTCAGGCCGAGCCGGTGCAGCTGACGCTGTGGCATATGGAGCAGCCGCCCCAGCGCGTGGCGCGGGTGCAGGAGCTGATCGACGCCTTCAACAAGACCCATCCGGACATCGCGGTGAAGCAGGAGCCGCAGAGCTGGGGCGAGATCTACGCCAAGGCGCCGGCCGCGATCGCCGCCGGCAACGCGCCGGACATGCTGTTCGCGATCCCGGACTTCACCCCGATCCTGAAGGATCTGGGCGCGCTGCAATCGGTCGACGGCTTCGTCAAGCAGCTCGACGCCGAGCATCACTTCGTGCCCAGCGCGCTGGCGCCCTACAGCTATGACGGCGGCGTCTGGGCGGTGCCGCTGTACAACATGGCGATGTCGCTGTGGTACCGGAAGAGCGTGTTCGACCAGGCCGGGCTGAAGCCGCCGAAGACCTGGAGCGAGTGGAAGACGGCGGCGGAGAAGCTGACCGCGGACGGCCGCTACGGCATCGGCCTGCCGGCCAGCAAGCAGCTCTACACCGACCAGACCGTCTACGACCTGATGGTCAATGCCGGCGCCGCCGACATCTACAACCCGGACGGCATGCTGCGCTTCGACAACCCGCAGACGGTCAAGGCCTACGATTTCTACAAGGACCTGTACCAGTTCTCCGCCGCCGACGCACCGGGCTGGACCTGGGGCGAGGCCGAGGCCTGCTTCGCCAGCGGCGGCTGCGGCATGATCCTGCAGTTCACCGTGATCAGCACCTATGACAGCCAGGCCGAGGGCGACGCCCAGGACCTCGGCGTGGCGCCGGTGCCGCATGCCGACGACCGCAAGGAGTCGGGCACCATCGCCTATTCCAACGCGGTGATGATCCTGGCCAAGGACGAGGCCAAGCGGAAGGCGGCCGAGACCTTCATCGCCTGGCTGCTGGAGCCGGAGACCTATGGCCGCTTCCTGAACATGGAGCCGGGGCTGTTCCTGCCGGTCACCGCCGACGGCGCCAAGGCCAGGAGCCTGTGGAGCGACCCGCTGGTGGTCAAGTACAAGCCGCAGATCGAGGCGATGATCGCCAACAGCCGCAACGGCGCCCTGTTCGGCTTCACCGGCGGCCACACCTTCCCCAGCATCGCAGCCATCTCCGCCCAGAACATCCTGGCCGAGACGCTGCAGAAGGTGGTGGTCGATGAGATGCCCGCCGCCGATGCGGTGAAGGCTGGCCAGGCCCGGATGCAGGAGGCGGTGAAGTAGGGGCGGTTGAGGGGCGGGTCGCCTCGTTTTGCCCTGCCGGCCTCCCATGACACCCGCGGATCTTCTCATTCGCGTGGCCTCTCCCGCTTGCGGGAGAGGCCACGTGCTTCAGCATCGACAGCGAGCGGGTTGTCTCTGGATCAGCAAGGCACCGGCCCATGAGGTCCGTGCGAACGCGCTCCCGCTCGGAAGCCATCGCCGGGATGCTGATGGTGGCGCCGGTGCTGGTGTGGCTGGCGGCGACCATCCTGTACCCGCTCGGCGCATCCGTCGCGATCAGCCTGCGCGACATCCGCGTCATCGGCTCCGATGGCGGCTTCATCGGGCTTGGGAACTACGCCGACGTGCTCGAGATGGCCCGGCTGTGGGCGGCGCTGGGGCGCAGCCTGGCCTGGGTCGCGGGCAATGCCGTGCTGCAGACGCTGCTGGCGCTCGGCACCGCGCTGCTGCTGAACCAGCGCTTCCGCGGCGTGCGGCTGGTGCGGGTCTGGGTGATCCTGTCCTGGATCGTGCCGACCATCGTCGTCGTCATCATCTGGCGCTGGCTGCTCGGCACCTCCGGGGGCGTCGTGAACTATCTGTTGGTCACGCTCGGCCTTGTCGACCGGCCGGTCGGATTCTTCGCCGGGCCGGGCAGCGCCATGGCCTCGCTGGTGGTGATCAACTCCTGGCGCTGGTTTCCCTTCGTCGCGGTGATGCTGCTGGCCGGGCTGCAGCGCATCCCGGCCGATCTGTACGAAGCGGCGGCGATCGACGGCGCCGGCCCGTGGCAGCGCTTCCTCCGCATCACCTGGCCGCTCTTGCAGCCGACCATGCTGGTTCTGGGCGTGGTCGGCACGCTGCTGTCCTTCAACGTCTTCGACATCATCTGGCTGACCACGGCGGGCGGCCCGTCCGGCGCCACCCAGACCCTGCCGGTGCTGATTTACGAGACCGCGTTCAAATCCTACCGGCTGGGCCAGGCGGCAGCGATGTCGGTGCTGGTCAGCCTGCTCCTGATGGCGCTGGCCGTCCTGCTGACCCGCGCCCTGGCCCCGAAGGGCGAGGCATGAGGCGGGGCGCCGGCCAGCGGCTTGCGATCGGCGGCGGGCTGCTTGGCCTCGCCGTGCTGGTGCTGCTGCCCTTCTGGTTCATCGCCACCGGTTCGATCAAGGCGCCGCAGGAGATCATCGCCCGGGTGCCGACGCTGCTGCCGCAGAGCTTCACCCTGCGGCATTTCGACAGGCTGCTCGGCGCCTCGGATTATCCGCGCTATCTCGGCAACAGCCTGCTGGTCGGGCTGGGGTCGACCGTCATCACCGTGCTGCTGTCGGTGCTGGCCGCCTACGGCTTCTACCGGCTGCGCTTCCCGGGCCGGGACCTGCTGTTCCGGGCGGTGCTGGTGGCCTATGCCTTTCCCGGCATCCTGATCCTGATCCCGCTCTACGGGATGATGTCGCAGGCCGGGCTGATCGACACGCCGGCGGCGCTGGTGATCGTCAACGTCACCTTCGCCTCGCCCTTCGCCATCTGGATGATGTGCAGCTTCTTCGCCTCGATCCCGGTGGAGCTGGAGGAGGCGGCGCTGATCGACGGCGCCTCGCGCCTGGCGATCCTGCTGCGGATCATGGTGCCGCTGGCGACGCCCGGCATCGCCAGCGTCGCCATCTTCGCCTTCATCGCGAGCTGGACCGAGTATCTCTTCGCCTCCGTCCTGATCCTGTCCGATGCCAACCGGACGCTGCCGGTCGGCTTCGCCGGCATCATCGGCCAATACCAGATCGACTGGGGCCTGCTGCTGGCCGGGGCGACGCTGGCGACCGTGCCGGTGGTGCTGCTGTTCGGCATCGTCGGCCGCTGGTTCATCGCCGGGCTGACCGCCGGGGCCGTGAAGTAGAAAAAGCCCCGCCGGAGGCGGGGCTTTCGCGTTCGCTCATCGGGACGTAGCGGGGTCAGTGGGCGCTGACCGGCTCCATGTCGTTCTGGCGGACCACGGCGAAGGCCAACTCGCGGTCCTTGACCACGGCCAGCGGCGTGCCGTCGGCGCCATGCACGGCGAAGGCGGCCTCGCCCTCGACCACGACCGGCTTGACGAAGGCGATCTGGTTCAGGCCGATCGCCGCGAAATCGGTGGGCGACATCTGGGTGAAGGTGGGGATGGCGTTGATGTTCATGATGGTCACCAGGTGTTTCGGTTCACCCTTCGACGTCGCTCGAGACGTCGATCGCGGTCTTGCCGTTGGGTTTGCCCGCGGAACGATTGATGGCGATGGTCCGGACCTTGGTCTCCGGTACCGGCCGGCGGAGATCGATGTTCAGGAGCCCGTTGTCGAGCGAGGCCCCGGTCACCTCGATGCCCTCGGCCAGCACGAAGGCGCGCTGGAACTGGCGGGCGGCGATGCCGCGATGCAGGAAGATGCGCTCCTTGTCGTCGGTCTGCTTGCCGCGGACCACCAGCTGGTTGTCCTCGATCTGCACCGTCAGGTCGGCGTCGGTGAAGCCGGCGACCGCCAGGGTGATGCGCAGCTGGTCCTCGCCGAGCTGCTCGATGTTGTAGGGCGGATACCCGTCGCTCGGCGTCCGGCCGATGCGGTCCAGTGTCCGCTCGAACTGCTCGAAGCCGAGCAGGAGCGGGCTGTTGAACAGCGACACCCGCGTCATGGTCACTCCTCCTGAGAGCGAGCTGCCGGAACCCCCGGCTCGGGCGGCCCGGTTGTCCGGCGCCTGCGGAGCAGGGACCACGCGGCATCCCCACTCTCGTTAAACAGGAAATTGGGGAGTGACCGGTCGGTTTCAAGATCGGCCAGGGCGTGGCGTTGGGGAGGGGCCGCATGCTATCACTCGACGCATGAGACAGAAGCTGGAAGGCGCGGCGGCGGCGCCGAAGGGCAAGGCCGCAGCGAAGACGGCGGCGGGTACGGCCCGCCGCGGCCGACCGCCACGCGCCGGGCTGTCGCACTGGCAGCAGCGGGTGCTGGACCTGGTGCGGGCCAGCGCCGAGCCGGCCAGCGCCTACGACATCCTGCGCGAGATGAAGGGCGACGGCATCACCGCGCCGCCGGTGGTGTACCGGGCGCTGAAGGGGCTGCTCGACCGCGGGCTGGTGCACCGGATCGAATCGCTCAACGCCTATGTGGCCTGCGGCGGGCCGGACCACCACCACACCCATCCGGCGCAATTCGCCATCTGCCGCGACTGCGGCCGGGTGGAGGAGATCACCGACCCGGCGGTGGACGGGCTGATCGAGGCCTGGACCGGGCGCATCGGCTTCGTCGCCGACAGCCGCACCATCGAGATCCTCGGCCGCTGCCGCGACTGCGCGGCCAACGCCGTGGCGGCGGCTGGATAGAGGCCTGTCGGACGAAAGTGGTCGTGAGTGTAGAGGCAGGTGCTCTCTGCTGCTTGCGCGAGCTTTTCAGAACTTCAACACCGTCATTGCGAGCGCAGCGAAGCAATCCAGGGGCCGGTGCGCACCGGCCCCTGGATTGCTTCGTCGGCTTCGCCTCCTCGCAATGACGGCGAGGGATGGGGATGAAAAGCTCCCACAAGCGGGAGAGGCAACGCGTGAGCGCTTGGGCTCCGTCAGCCCGCCGGGCTGCAGCTCTTCGCCGCCTCGGCCTTGGCCAGCTGGTGGGTATGGGTCAGCAGCCCGGCGTCGCCGGGCTCGCCCTGGTCCGGCACCACGGTCTTCGCCGCCTTGCCGTAGCGGGCGATCACCGCCTCGACCGATTGCGGCCAGCGGCAGATGTCGGAGTCGGGGGTGCTGACCAGATTGGCCTGCTCGGCCCCCCGGACCATGCAGCCGCCGAACAGCAGGGCGCTGTCCGGCAGGAAGGCCACCGTGTTGTCGCGGGTGTCCGCCGGGCCGGGATAGAACAGCTCGACCGTGCGGCCGCCGCCGGTGATCGTGGTCGACTCGCCGCTCCAGCTGCGCTGGATCGTGGCGGTGCCGGCCGCCTCCTTCACCGTCTCGTCGCGGCCCAGCGACCAGCCGCCGCGGGCATGCACCGCCGCCAGCCCGGCCAGCCGGTCGTCATGCGCATGCGTCACCACCAGGTTCACAGGCCGGTTCGGCGCGGCCTGCGTCACCCGTTCCAGCAGCGCCACGGTCTGCGCCGGCGTCCAGGCGGCGTCGATCAGCAGCGCCTCCTCGGGCCCGATCAGCGCCAGGCCGTTGGACGGGATCCAGCCCTGGTCGCCCTTCCGCCAGCTGGTGTGCAGCCAGATGCCGTCGGCCAGCTCGCGGAAGCCCAGCGGTGGCGGCGTCTCCGCGTCCTGGGCCAGCGCGGGCCGAATCAGCGCCAGGGTCAGGCCGGCGGCGCAGCCATGCAGGAAGGCGCGGCGGGACGGGGCGGGAACGGGCATGTCGGTCCTCGGGTGACGGGACGGCCGGTCGGCCGCCCGGCATCGTCCCTCGCGGAGAATCTGGGCGATTCTGGGGCACGATGCCGGATGGGCGGCCGGATGCAGCTTCGTCCATAGCATCCCGGCGGGCATCCGGCGACAGGCTTGCGTCCTGTCAATATGTTATATAATAACATTTAAATTCCCGAAGCCCGAGGCCTTCCCATGTCCCGCATCCCCGTCACCCTGCTGACCGGCACTCTCGGCGCCGGCAAGACCACGCTGCTGAACCGCATCCTGTCGGAGGCGCATGGCCGGCGCTACGCCGTGATCGTCAACGAGTTCGGCGAGATCGGCATCGACGGCGACCTGGTGGTCGGCGTCGACGAGGAGGTGTTCGCGCTCAACAATGGCTGCCTGTGCTGCTCGGTGCGTGGCGACCTGATCCGGATCATCGGCGGGCTGATGAAGCGGGCCGGCGGCTTCGACCGCATCCTGGTCGAGACCACGGGCCTGGCCGACCCGGCGCCGGTGGCGCAGACCTTCCTGGTCGATGACGAGGTGCGCGAGCGCACCGCGCTGGATTCGATTGTCACCGTGGTCGACGCCCGCAACATCGAGGCGCGGCTGGCCGACAGTGACGAGGCGGAGGAGCAGGTGGCCTTCGCCGACACCATCCTGGTCAACAAGACCGATCTGGCGGACGAGGCCGGGCTGGCGACGGTGGAGGCGCGGCTGCGCGCCATCAACCCGGTGGCGCGGCTGATCCGCACGAAGCGCTGCGACGCCGATCTCGGCGTGGTGCTGGACGGCGCCTTCGACCTCGACCGGCTGCTGGCACTGGAACCCGATCTGCTCGACAGCCATGGCCACCACCATCACGAGCATGACGAGGGCGTCGGCAGCGTCTCGTTCCGGATCGACCGGCCGCTGGACGGCCGCCGCTTCGTCGACTGGATCGGCATGCTGCTGGCGATCCGCGGCGCCGATATCCTGCGCAGCAAGGGCATCCTCGACTTCGCCGGCGAGGACCGGCCCTTCGTGTTCCAAGGCGTGCACATGCTGCAGGAGGGCGATTTCGCGCCGGCCTGGCGGCCCGGCCAGCCGCGCGACAGCCGGCTGGTGCTGATCGGCCGCAATCTCGACGCCGCGGTGCTGCGCGCCGGCTTCGAGGGCTGCGCCGCGGCATGAGCCTGCTGCTGCCGCCGAAGGCCCTGGCGGAGGAGAGGGGCACGGTCTGGAC